>NZ_JBCAUP010000032.1:0-59715 GCF_038433355.1 Brucella cytisi | reverse complement strand
GGCGCTGGAACCATTCTTAAAGCCAATATGACGCCAGAGAAGGAAGCAGCCTATCATGCCGGTCTGCGTGAATGCCTGCAGGCTGGACTGGATGTCTTGCGTAAAGGTGGCAAAGCACTTGATGCTGTGACGGCGTCTGTGATTGCTCTGGAAGAAAATCCGCTCTTCAACGCTGGTCATGGGGCTGTTTTCACGACGGATGAAACGCATGAGATGGATGCGGCCATCATGGATGGTGCAACACGGGCATGCGGCGCCATCTCCGGAATTTGCGGGCCGCGCAATCCTGTTCTGGCCGCGCGTGCGGTCATGGAGCAGACCGAGCATGTATTTTTTGCAGGCGAAGGGGCAAAGCGATTTTGCGAAGCTGCGGGTCTGGAAATGATGGCGCCGGAGTGGTTCTCGACGGAGCAGCGTCGCAAGGCCTTGCATGACGAAATGGCACGTCGTCGCAGTGGTGCTGCCGATGATGGCGATCCTGCCCGCAAGCATGGCACTGTCGGGGCCGTTGCGCTGGATCGTTTCGGTCATCTGGCGGCAGCTACCTCCACGGGCGGCATGACCGCCAAGACCCCGGGACGCGTTGGTGACAGCCCGGTCATTGGTGCTGGAACCTGGGCGGATGACGAGACGGTAGCGCTTTCCGCCACAGGTCACGGAGAATATTTCATTCGCTGGGTGGTGGGTCACGAAGTGGATGCACGGATGCGCTGGGCAGGGCAATCGCTCAATGAGGCGGCTGGCGCGGTTGTCCGCGAGCTGGGTGAAATCGGTGGCTCCGGCGGTCTTGTTGCGGTGGATCGCAAAGGCAATGTCAGCCTGCCGTTCAACAGCCCCGGCATGTATCGTGCCTGGTGCGGTTTGGACGGGGAGATAAATACGGGTATATATAGATAGCAGAGATGCCATAAAGACCAGAACACAGCCTGATACCGGGATACAATTTATGAACCCCTACAATGGAAGCATCCGATCTGCCTTGCTTCCATTTTTCTTGTGTCTGCTGTTCAACCTTCTGGCGATAGGCAGCCTTGCTGTTTATCAACGAGCGGCGCTGTTGTCCGAACTTCAAGCTGCCAGCTTTACGTTACATCGTGAGGCCTCCCAGCGTGCCGACCAACACGATGCCCATCTGACGGCGCTTTCAACGATCGCTCAATCCAAAGCGCGAACGGCTGATGTTTCGCAGGATGACGTTTTCCTCGAAGTGGCAGCAACGATCACTCGTTTCTATCCGCGCATCGATGAAATTCAGCTGGTGCCGATGAACCCGGCCGAGCCCGTGACCGGCACAAGAAATCTGGAACCGGAAATGGCTGATGCCATACGTGTGGCCGCCCGTTCATCGCGAGGCGTCCCCGAGCTTCTGGCACCTGCTGCGCGACCCGGGCATTACATGATCGTAAAACGCAGCCCGAATACGGACAACCCGCACGACGGTCTGACACTCTCGATCAATGCGGGCAGTCTCATCAGTTCTGACGATGCATTCTGGAGCCGGGATGGCGTTGCGCTGCGTATCCTCATGCCAGATGGGAAGGTTTTGTTCAGTAGCGCGGGCACATTTGGTGAAGCGCATTTTTCCAAGAAACTGGGCAGTGCAACGCAACCGCTTCTCTTCCAGACAGCCCTTGCCATGGGCTGGACTGATCTCTTGCCGTTTGACCAGCTTATTCCGATCCTCGTTCTTACGAACCTGCTGTTCTTTGGTGGATTGGTCATCGTTCGCCAGACACAACGCACGCGCCATGCGGAACGTCGTGCAGAACTGAGTAGCCTCGAAGCCCGATTGGCACACGCCTCACGCGTCAACACGATGGGCGAAATGGCAAGCGGCATGGCACATGAGTTGACGCAGCCCTTGACGGCACTTCTGGCGGGGGCTCAGGCGGGGCGCCGCTTGTTGAGCCGCAACAATATGACGGCACTGGCCGGAGCGCTGGACGATATGGTGGATCAGGCGCGTCGGGCATCCGCCATTCTGGATCGGCTACGCAATTGGTCTCGTCCGCAGCGCCGGCAGACGAAATATGCTGATCTACGCCTTTCACTTCAGAACGTGCAGACACTGCTCGCCTCGGAGGCTGTACGACAAGGCGTCAAAGTTGAACTCTCGATACCCGAGACACCTTTGTTGGCTGCGTTTGACCCGGTGGAAATGGAACAGGTGATGTTCAATCTTCTCCGCAATGCAATTGAATCCTTTCATGATAGTGATGGTGATCGACGGGTCAACGCATCCCTGAAAGCTGACGGATCGCTCGCTATTCTGGAAATTGCCGATAACGGCCCCGGTGTTGCGCCAGAGTTGTTGCCGCGTCTTTTTACCCCTTTTACGACAAATCGCCCCGAAGGGACCGGTCTCGGCCTGGCACTTAGCCAGCGGCTGGTTGAACGCTTTGGTGGCGAAATTTCCTATATTCCTCAGGAGCAAGGTGCGTTGTTTCGCGTTGTGCTCCCAATCGCCGATGGCACAGGAAGTTAAGACGATGGTTCAGCCGGTCTATCTTGTCGATGATGATGAAGCGGTACGAAAGTCGCTCAGCCTTCTTCTGTCGACCATAGACATCGAGGTCAGGGGGTTTGCTGATCCTTCCGCTTTTCTGACGCAGCTGCCGCGACTGAAACCCGGATGCATGATTTTCGATATTCGTATGCCTGTCATGACGGGCCTGAAGCTTCAGGAGCTTCTGGCCGGGCAGGAAGTTGACTGGCCGGTGATCATCATCTCGGGCCACGGCGATATCGAAGCCTGTCGTCGCGCCTTTAGAAATGGCGCGGTGGATTATCTTTCCAAGCCGGTCGATGAACAGGATTTGATCGATGCAATCCAGAAGGCTCAGCAACTGCTTGAACGCAAGCTGGGGAGCGAGGCTCTGAGAGCCGAAACGCTGGCACTGCTGGACGCGCTGACGGCGCGTGAGCGTGAGGTGCTTGATCGTATTGCACAAGGCTTCACTACCCGGCAAATTGCCGATAGCCTTGAATTGTCGCCACGCACGATAGATAGCCACCGTGCGGCCATAGGAGCAAAACTGGGCACGACTTCGCAAGCGGAAATGACACGTTTGTGGCTTGAAGGACAGTCACATCCGTAGAACTACCGATAAGTTCGTAAATGTTACGGATTTCACTGCTTGCTGACGGGAACTAAATGTTCCTCATCACAACTGAGGAACGACCATGATCCGTAAACTTGCAATTATCGTTTTGTCGATGGCCCCGGCTACCGCTTTCGCTCAGACTCTTCCTACCACGCCCTATCTGCCCCTTGATCTGGCAACCAAGGCCGCACAGGCTGCGCTGGATGCCTGTGTCGCCAAGGGCAATAATGTAAGCGTCGCAGTCGTGGCGCGCGATGGATCGACCAAGGTTCTGCTCAAGGCCGATCTTTCCGGTCCGCATACTGGCAACAGCGCGGAAGGAAAAGCGTTTACGTCAGCAGCCCTGGGCCGCGACTCCGGTGAACTTGCAGAGTTCATCGCATCGAAGCCAGCCAATAATGGCATGCGGGATATGGATGCTCGTTTTGTTATTCAGGCTGGTGGACTGCCGATCAAGATCGGCGATTCGCTGGTCGGTGGCATTGGTGTTGGCGGCGCACCATCAGGTGCAACCGATGCAGAGTGCGCCCTTGCCGGCCTGCAGGCTATCGAAGCAAAGTGAGAAAGAACTGTCGGGGCTGAACGTGGTTCAACCCCGACTATTTTCAGCGAGAATGACAAAAGGGGCGCGGTTACGCGCCCCTTTCATTAATAATGACCCCGCCTTACGCGTGGCCCACTATAATAGTGGTGTCTGTGATGATTGCGCCAGGCGTTGTGCCTGTAATGGCGATGCGAATGCCAGCGCGGTCCCCGATAATGGCGGTGATGCGAGCGCCAATGATTTCGCTTGTAGTGATGCCGTTTCTTCCAATGTTTCCGTGAATGATGCCCCCGATGATCCCGGACTTGTTCGACATTCGAACTCACGTCTGGCTTTGCGACGTTCAGCGTAGGTGCTGCATTTGCCGCGCCTGCTCCGATCAACATCCCGACACCGAGAACACCGGCGATCAGTCCTTTGACTAGGTTCATTCTGCGTACTCCTTTCAGGCCCGCATCCTGAAACCTGGCGTATGAACTGATGATGAACAGGGAATGCAGGAAAGATCCGGCTTGGTGATCGCACAAGTTTTCCAACCGCAAGCCTCGCCAGACTGGTAGCTTTGCAATTGAACGACTACGTATAAGGATGAAATCGTAACGCGCGAAATTGTAAGGGAGAAACATGCACAGAACTGGGGTCGTTGGAACCATCCTGTTGCTGTTTGCAGCCTTTCCCGCTGCCGCAAACGACGCGCAATTGGTTGCCGATATGGCTTCCGAGTGCTGGAAGTTGCCCGAGAACATGGATTATCAACGAGCGTCTGCAACTTTCGAGGTTACATATAATGCCGAGGGTGAGTTGATGCGTATCGTGACTGTCGAGTATCAACCAGTGCGGCGAGCAGGTCGAGAATTCGCAATCAGCGCGCAGCAGGCGCTGAATGAGTGCGCGAACAGAACTCCGGTTAAGTCCCGGACGATCCGGGTGGTAATGCGATATATGGCTCCTGCTTCAGATGGACCTTTGATCATGAAGAAGCCTCTCCGGTAACCAAGGCCAATCTTTCTGAGCCAGCACCAAGTGCCGCTCGGCGGAATAATTCATACAGACGGTTGCCAAAAAAACATAATTGCTGAACAAGGGTTGGAACTAAGCGCTCAATGTCGGGAATGGAACATAGCTTGAAACGCATTAAAATTGGCTTGGTCTGGCTCTTTTTGGCAGGCATTTCGTCGGCACATGCTCTTGAAGTCAGTTCTCCGGCTATTTTGAAGCCGTCGCCGGAGCAAATGCAAGCCGCCAATCTAACGGCAGAGTTTCTCACACGTTTTCATTATCGGCCCATTCCTCTCGATGATGCGCTGTCGGTCCGGATCATGAACCGGTTTATAGACTCGCTGGACCCGGATCGGCTGATCTTCATGCAGGCGGATGTGGACAAATTTTTGACTGGCAGCAAGGAAATCGATGATGCCATCGAACACCAGGACCTGACCATCCCGTTTTCCGTCTTCAACGTCTATCAGATGCGTATTATTGAGCGCATGACCTTTGCACGCAGCCTGCTTAAGCAGGGTTTTGATTTCAGCAAGCAGGAAGATTTTTCCATCGTGCGGGACAAGGAGCCTTGGCCGCGATCGAATGAGGAAAGCAATGATCTGTGGCGCAAGCGCGTCAAGAACGATTGGCTGCGCCTGAAACTGGCCGGCAAAGATGATGCGACTATTCGCAAGACGCTCGATAAACGCTATGACAACTCCATTGAGCGCACGTTTAAATATAACAGCGACGACGCTTTCCAGTCATTCATGGCTGCCTATACAACGTCGGTTGATCCGCATACCGATTATTTCGGTGCCAAAGCTTCAGCTGAATTCGATATTTCAATGAAACTGTCGCTGGTCGGTATTGGCGCGGTGCTTCAGGAAAGAGACGACTACACGACGATCCGTGAACTGGTTGCTGGTGGCCCGGCACAGTCATCGGGCAAGCTTGCCGTGGGTGATCGTATTGTTGGCGTCGGACAGGGTAAGGAAGGTCCTATCAAGGAGGTGATCGGCATGCGCCTCGACGAGGTCGTGCAGATGATCCGTGGTGACAAGGGCTCGGTCGTGCGGCTCGATATTCTGCCTGTTGATGCTGGCCCCGACGGCAAGCATCATGTCATCTCTCTGGTCCGTGACAAGATCAGTCTCGATAAGCAGGCAGCCCAGAAAAAGATCCTTTCGGTGAAGGACGGAAATGCTTCCCGCAAGATCGGGGTAATCACTCTGCCGGCATTCTATGAAGACATTGAAGCGCGGCGCAAGGGTGACAAGAATTACAGGAGCGCCAGCCGCGATGTTGCCAAGCTCATTGCTGAGTTGAAGCAAGACAAGGTTGACGGTGTGCTGGTCGACCTGCGCAACAATGGCGGCGGCTCGCTCAGCGAGGCGATCGACCTGACGGGATTGTTTGTTGGAAAAGGGCCGGTTGTTCAGCAGCGCAATGCAAACGGCGAAGTCAAGGTGGAAAGCGACAGTCTTTCGTCGCCTGCCTGGAAGGGGCCGCTGGGCGTACTCATCAATCGTGGTTCAGCTTCGGCTTCCGAAATTTTTGCTGCGGCTATACAGGATTATGGTCGTGGTGTGGTTATCGGCGAACCAAGTTTCGGCAAGGGAACAGTGCAGACCGTGGTCAATCTCGACGAGGTGGCCAATAATCCTAAACCGGAATATGGCGAGCTTAAATTCACAGTCGCCCAGTTCTTCCGAGTTGACGGTGGAACGACCCAATTGCGCGGTGTAACGCCCGATATCAGTTTGCCGGGCCTTTTCGATCTCAAGCTTGTCGGTGAATCGAGCTTCGACAATGCGTTGCCCTGGTCGCAGGTGAAGGCTGCGAAGTACAAGTCATCAGACAATATAAAGGCGTCGCTGCCCCGGCTGCAAAATTTCCATGATGAGCGCGTGCAGAAATCCCCGGAGTTTCAGGACTTTTTGCAAGACGTTGCAACGCTGAAAGAGCAGCGCGAGAAAAAGTCCATATCCCTCAACGAAACTGAACGTCGCAACGAGATGGCCGCTCAGGAAAAGCGGATCAAGGCACGCGGGAAGGTCAACGACGGTATTGATACCGGGGTGGATGACGGTCTGCAATCGAATGAGCGAAGCTTGAGTGCTGATCTGGCGATTGAGAAAAACCGCAAGAGCGCGACAGATGTCCTGCAGAACGAGGCTGCGGCGATTGTGGGCGATCTGGTTGATCTGCGATAGGGCTTTGGTTCAAGCCAGTGCGGGAGAGAACTCGCAACGGGAGGTGCTGGCGCCGCCCGCTGCGCTGTTGCGAAACTTAGGGATTATCGGATTTCAGAAGATAACCCGCACTAAACCCGTTAGATCGCGTGAACGGTCAGGTTTCACGGTCCGCGCTTATTTGCGCAGTTCGGCTTCGATCTGATCGAGAACCTGATCCTTGCCAATGCCGGTCAGGAAGGGGAGGCCCTTTATGACGGGCTTGGTCACAGAAGCCGAAATAGGCGTAGTGGAAACGATGAAATCCACATTGTCAGCCAGAGAAGCAACTTCAGTCGCTTTTGCCTGCTGAGCGTTGAAGGTAAGCCCACGCTTTTTCATTTCTTCGGTGACGGTTGCATTCACTGCCGTAGATGTCGCTACACCTGTACCGCAAGCGAAGAGAATTGTTTTCATTTTAGCCATGGTTTCCTCCAATTGGTGCTTGTGTGTTCAGGGCGCTAGAACATTTCCTGTTTTTCTTGAATCATTGGAAATGCTCTATTTCTTTGTTTTTCGCATTATCCGACGCAAAACCGCTTCGCACTTTTGCTGGAAATGCTCTAGCCTTTATTGCAAGGCAGTTTGAACGTCCTCAAGCGTGCGTGCGGCATTCAGCCTGTCGAGTGCATCAGCATCCTGAATGGTTGCCATGATCTGCTGCAAGGTTTCAATCTGTTTGTCCTTGTCGTTGATAGCAAGCAGAAACACATATCCAACCGGGACAGCTTCTTCCGGGTCTTCCATATTGGCGAACTGGATGGGCGATTTCAGCGTCGCAAAGGCGATGCCAGCCTTGATCACATGTTCAGGATCGGTGTGAGGGACTGCGACGTTATCATCGCGCTCTAGTGGCAATCCGGTAGGCATGGACAGTTCGCGGCTGACCACGGCATCAGCATAGCTTGGCTTGACGTAGCCAAGTTTCTCCAGCTTGCCCGCCAATATCCGGATAATCTCTTCGTTGGTTTTTGCGTCGCTCTGAAGCTCGATCGCTTGTGGGTCGAGAAAATCAATCAGACCAGCAGCCATTCCATTCTCCATTCAAAGAAGGTCGCACGCCGATCTCGACGTGCGACTTGTATTTCATGCAGCGATCATTGCCGCGCTCAGGCTGCAATTTCGTCTGCAGGTTCGTCCTCAGCACCCGCAGCGCGTTCCCATGCCTGCGCATTGCGACGATAGAGCATGAAAAGTGCTGCAATAACGACGGCGATTACCGCGATACCAATAGCACCGAGCCACTGGATGGCCGAGATGATGACGTAAGGCACCCACAGGAATCCATCGACCACCGAAGTAATCTGCAAGGCGTTCTCAGGCAGCTTGAAGCCCGATGAAACAGCAGCGCCGGTGAACAATGGTGCGAGCGCATTGGCGACATAGAAGCCGATGGCCAGTGTGATGGTTCCGACGACGACCATGCGGAACACGTTCCCTTTCAGAAGCGGTGCCGTCATGGCGACGATGAACGGAATGACGGCAAGATCGGCGAACAGGATTACGCGGTTGCCCGGCAGGATGACCGACAGAATGATCGCAATCGGTACCAGAATGAGTGACGACGAAATCGCAGCCGGGTGTCCGATCAGGATTGCCGAGTCGAGACCAACGAGAAGTTCGCGGTCGCCTGTGCGCTTGCGCACAAATTCCTGTGCAGCGTCAGAAACCGGCAGCAGGCCTTCCATCAGGATTTTCACCATGCGCGGCAGAAGCAGCATGACTGCTGCAAGCGTCATGCCGGTGCCGAGAACCTTGGCGAGGATCGTGCCGAAATCGCCAGCATTATAAAATGCGATAGTACCAAGCACGAGGCCGATGATCAGCCCCATCACGACCGGCTCACCGAAAACGCCGAAGCGACGTTCGATGGTTTCGGTGCTGATGTTGATTTTGTTGATGCCGGGAATGCGATCCATGATCCAGTTGAGCACGATGGCAATTGGCAGAATCTGCGCCGAGGCCAGATGCGGCACGGACACACCGGGTACGCCATAGAATTGCTGAACAGCGCGTGCGGACCAGTCTGCAAACAACAGCGACAGTGCTGCAACCAGTGCTGCAATGATGATGCCGTAAGCGAGGTTATCGGTTGCAGCGACAACCAGCGAGCCTACGAAAGCAAAGTGCCAGAAATTCCATACGTCCACATTGAGCGTGCGCGTCCAGCGCATCAGCAGGAGGACGATGTTGACCAGAATACCAACTGGAATAACCCACAAGCCCACGGATGAACCAAAGGCGATGGCTGCAGCCGAAGGCCAACCGACATCAACAATGTCGCGCTTGATGCCTGTGTTGGTGACGATTGCCTGAGCCACTTCACCGATAGAGGTGAACATAAGGCCAAGGACCAGGTTGATACCGATGAAAGCGACGCCAATTGTTATGGCTGCACGGAAGGCTTTGCCGACCTTCGCCCCAAGTACCACTGCAATAATGAAAATCACGATAGGCAACAGGACTGTCGCCCCAAGCGTATCGACTGCCGTTTTAAGTCCGCTCAGAAATGCGTCCATTTATCTCTCCTCCCCCTCGGAGCACGTCCCAAAGTGCACCGAACTAACAGAACATCATTATTAGCTCGCGCGTATCGACGTTTCAAAATGTGAATTGGGCGAAACGGCAGAACATTTGTATTCTATAGCAAACTAAAGTTGAATAACAAGATGGCATTTCGAGAGGTGTAAATGCCGCGAGAAATGAACACTGGTATTGACTTAGAAACAAATGTTCATTAATCGATAATGCATCAGAGGAGACTGCGAGAATTTTGCAGGGACGTTCAGGAGGAAACGATGGCAACCAGTGTGGCGTTGACAGGTTTGGCGCGTGACATGCAGGCGCGGGCGGATAGTGGGCGCCCAATTCGCATCGGACTGATTGGCTCCGGCGAAATGGGCACCGATATCGTCACGCGCGTTGCACACATGCCGGGCATCGAGGTTGGCGCTATTTCTGAACTGCGCGTTCCCAATGCACTCAAGGCCGTGGATATTGCTTTTCAGGAAGAAGGCCATGGCCGCGAGGTCTCGACAGCTTCCGACCTGACTGCTGCTATGGAAGCGCACAAGGTTGCTGTAACCGACAATGCCAATCTGATCCTCGAAAATGATCTTATCGATGTCGTGATCGATGCAACCGGTGTTCCAGCTGTGGGGGCCGAAATCGGCCTGCGCGCTATGGAGCATGGCAAGCATCTTGTCATGATGAATGTCGAAGCGGACGTCACCATTGGTGCTTATCTGAAAGCCGAAGCCGAGCGCCTTGGCGTGACCTATTCGCTGGGCGCAGGCGACGAGCCGTCATCCTGCATGGAGCTGATCGAGTTTGTGACCGCGATGGGCCACCCGATTGTGGCTGCGGGCAAGGGCAAGAACAATCCACTCAATATCGATGCGGTTCCTGACCAATATATGGAAGAAGCCACGCGCCGTAATATGAACGTGCGTATGCTGGTGGAATTCGTCGACGGTTCAAAGACCATGGTTGAAATGGCTGCTATTGCCAATGCAACAGGTCTTGTCCCCGATAAAGCCGGTATGCACGGTCCTGCTGCAACGCTCGACCAGCTCAACAAGACACTGATCCCTGAAAAGGACGGCGGTGTGCTGTCGAAGGTCGGTGTGGTTGATTACTCTATCGGGAAGGGCGTTGCGCCGGGCGTGTTTGTCGTGGCCGACATGTCGCATCCGCGTATTTCCGAGCGCATGGAAGATCTGAAGATGGGCAAGGGTCCATATTTCACGTTCCATCGTCCGTATCACCTGACTTCCCTTGAAGTGCCGCTCACCTGCGCCCGCGTTGTGCTCTATGGCAAGCCGGACATGGTTCCGCTTTCAAAGCCGGTCGCCGAAGTGGCAGCCGTTGCAAAGAAGGACATGCAGCCGGGCGAAAAGCTCGATGCCATCGGTGAATATTGCTACCGCGCGTGGATCATGACTTCGGGCGAAGCGCGCAATGCGCACGCGATCCCTTGCGGGCTTCTGCAGGGCGGCAGCGTGACCAAGCCGATCAAGAAGGGCGAGCTCATCACTTACGATAATGCGGCTGTGGCACCCGGTTCCAAGATTGCCGAACTGCGCGCGCGTCAAGACAAGCTCGTTTACGGAGCGTGAGGACAAAACATCATGGTTCAAGCCAAAAAAGTCGAACCGCAGGATACGGGCGACCGTCACAATTTGCCTTATGCTTTCCGCACTTATTCGCCGGAACAGCTGAAAGAAGCACTGCGTAAAATGTATCTCATCCGCCGCTTTGAAGAGGGCGCGGAAGAAAGCTACACGCGTGGCCTTATTCACGGAACAATGCATCTGTCCATCGGGCAGGAAGCAAGCGCGATGGGCTCGTGCCTGCCACTTAACGATGACGACATGATCACCTCGACCCATCGTGGTCATGGCCACTGCATCGCCAAGGGTGCAGACGTGAAGCGCATGTTTGCTGAGTTTTTCGGCAAGGAAACCGGCTATTGCAAAGGCCGTGGCGGCTCGATGCACATCGCAGATGTTTCCAAGGGAAATCTCGGTGCGAACGGTATTGTCGGCGGGGGTATCCCGATTGCGGTAGGTGCAGCTCTTTCCGCCAAGAAGCAGAAAAACGGCAAGGTGGTCGTGTCGTTCTTTGGCGATGGTGCGAACAATGAGGGTGCTTTTCACGAAGCACTCAATATGGCCGCGGTCTGGAAGCTTCCGGTTGTTTTCATCTGCGAAAACAATGGCTACGGCATGTCCACCTCCACTAAGCGCTCGACGGCAGTTGCCAATGTTGCTGACCGCGCCTCGGCCTATAACATGCCGGGCGTGATCGTGGACGGCAACAATCTGTCGGAAGTGGCGGAAGCTGTGAATGAAGCCACTGAACGCGCGCGGCGCGGTGATGGGCCGACGCTCATTGAAAACAAGACCTACCGCATTCGTGGTCATTCCAAGAGCGATCGCAACCGCTATCGCACCAAGGAAGAAATCGAGCACTGGCAGAACGATCGCGATCCAATCGCGCATTTCGAGGCCGATTTGAAAGCCTATGGCTTCATCAACGATGCCGAGATCGAGGCGATCCGTGCCGAGGTGGAGAAGGAGATCGCTAAGGCGATTGAGTTCGCCAAGAACAGCCCTGCACCCGATCTGACCAACCTAACCCGCGACGTTTACACGGACGATATTTGAACATGGACACGACAATCCGTGAGTTGAGCTACTCGCAAGCTATTCAGGAAGCCATGGCAATTGCCATGGAACGCGACGACCGCGTGTTTCTTATGGGTGAAGACATTGGCGTCTATGGTGGCGCATTTCAGGTGACGGGTGATCTGGTGCATCGCTTTGGCGAGGACCGGGTCATGGACACCCCGATTTCAGAACTGGGCGGCGCAGGTGTTGCTGTCGGCGCAGCACTGACCGGTATGCGTCCGATTTTTGAATTCCAGTTCTCCGACTTTGCAGCACTTGCTATGGAGCAGATCGTCAACCAGGCGGCAAAAATCCGCTACATGCTGGGCGGGGCGGTTTCTGTGCCACTGGTCATGCGCTTTCCCGCAGGTTCGGGAACGGGTGCCGCAGCACAGCACAGTCAGAGCCTTGAAGCGTGGCTTGGTCATGTTCCCGGTCTCAAAGTTTTGCAGCCGTCGACACCTTATGACGCCAAAGGCATGTTGCTTGCAGCCGTCGAAGATCCTGATCCCGTCATGATTTTCGAGCACAAGCTGCTTTATAAGACCAAGGGACCAGTCCCTGAAGGCTTCTACACCGTGCCAATCGGCAAGGCGGAAGTGGTTCGCGAGGGGCGCGATCTCACAATTGTTGCAACCGCAATCATGGTGCACAAAGCACTTGATGCGGCTGCCAAACTTGCCAAAGAAGGCATTGATGTTGAAGTGATCGATCTGCGCACCGTGCGCCCGATTGATCGCGAAACCATCATTAAAAGCGTCAAGAAGACGTCCAAGCTCCTCTGCGTTTATGAAGCTGTAAAGACGCTTGGCATCGGTGCTGAAATCTCTGCCATTGTGGCGGAAAGTGATGCCTTCGACTATCTCGATGCGCCAATCGTGCGTCTTGGCGGGGCAGAAACTCCAATTCCTTACAATCCTGATCTTGAACGCGCAACGGTTCCGCAGGTGCCTGATATCCTGAAAAGTGCGCGTGATCTGGCCAAGGGAGTACGCTGACCATGGCTGCGGAAGTCATTCTCCCCAAGGTCGATATGGATATGGAGACGGGGCAGATTTCGCGCTGGTACGCCAAGGATGGCGATACCGTCACGAAGGGCCAGCTTCTCTTTGAAATTGAGACTGACAAGGCGGCGATGGAAGTCGATGCTCCGGCATCAGGCATCATTGCGGATATCAGTGCCGCAGAAGGCGCCGTTGTCCCGGTTGGTCAGACTGTCGCCTGGATCTACGACGAAGGCGAAGAGCGTAATGCTAAGTCAACTTCGGTCGTTGAAGAGCCAGTTGCCGCTGTAACCGTAGAAACCGTCATTGAGCCGGTAACTTCAAAACAGGCTGAACCAAAATCCTCCCAAGGCTTTGAGCCGAGCTCAGCCAATGATGTGCGGGCAACACCACTCGCTCGTCGGCTTGCACGTGAAGCGGGTGTTGATCTTGCAAGTATCTTGGGTTCTGGACCCAAAGGTCGTGTCCAGAAAAAGGACGTTGAAAGCAATATCACCGTCACAAAACCGTTGGCTGTGCAGACTAAATCGTCTGTACGCACAAACACAGATGTTGCTGTCATTAGTCAGCTTAACGCAGTCTGGTTGCGTGAGGGCGAGGCCGATCGGTTGCCGATTGTGCTGATCCACGGCTTTGCTGCGGACCTCAACTCATGGCGTGGCTTGTTTGCCGGGGCATCGCTTGGCCACCCGATACTGGCACTTGATCTTCCGGGACACGGCAATTCACCACGTGTCGTTCCTGAAAGCATTGATGACATTGCTGCTGCAGTCGAAGCGACGCTTGCTGCTTTAGGTGTGACGTCGTGCCTGTTGATCGGCCACTCGCTTGGCGGGGCCGTCGCCACAGTCACCGCTGCGCGTGGCGTTGTCGATGTGCGTTCCCTGTTGCTTATTTCTTCGGGTGGTTTGGGACCGCAGGTCAATGGTGCGTTCATAAAAGGTCTTATCGGCGCGAAAAGCGAAGCCAGCATCGTTCCCTGGTTGAAACTGCTCGTTGTCGATGAGAGCCATCTGACGAAGCCGTTCATCAATGCAACAGTTGCACAAGCCGCTGATGCAGAACTGCGCGATACGCAGGAAGCGATTGGTCATCGGTTTTTTGCGGATGGCACACAGACTTTTGAGGTTCGCTCAAGCATTGCCTCGCTTGCAATGCCGGTGCGGCTCATCTTCGGTGCCGAAGATCGGGTTATTCCCGTTGCCCAGGCTCATGGTTTGCCGGGGAAAGTTGGCGTCCACATTTTCGCAGGTTGTGGACATATGCCACAAATCGAAGAGCGGGCTGCGGTGCTGCAAATCCTTAAAGAGTGTGCAACGGCTGCTGCCAATTGATGTTCAACTGGTGTGATTAAAAAGAAAGCACATCGTTTTGCGGCGATGTGCTTTTTGTTGTTACTCGGACTGCGCCCTGTCCTTGAGCATCTGTGTCGCACTTTCTTCATCGGTGATGAGAACGGTGGGCTTCAGAAGTTCGATTGCGCCAAGCAGAGCGGCAATTTTCTCTTTGCCGCCTGATGTAAGAATACGCTGCGGCGTCTTCTGAAGACTTTCTATTTTGGCCGACATAACGCGATCGTGCACAGGATCATCAACGATCTTCCCGTTCTTGTCATAGAAGTGGAAAAGTACGTCGCCGACAGCGCCATTCGCGATGAGCGATAGCTTCTGTTCCTCGTCAATCAGGCCGACACGATAAGACGTGCTGCTGGCGGTTTGAATGTCGCCGACGCTGAGCAGAACCATGTCCAATTCTTCGGCCATATCCAGCACAGTATTCAATCCGCAACGTTCGATAAGAGCGAACCGTGTCTCTTTGCTATCAACCAGAGCAGGGGCGGGGATAAGATAGCCTTCACCCTGAAAAATCTGCGCAAACTGCCAGGCAAATTCCGGCGGATTGGAACGGCGTGGCTGCACGATGCCGCCGAGGAGCGAGATCACTTTCAAATCGTTGAGCGGGCGGGCACCGATGTGCTGCAGAGTGCTGGAAAGGGTGCGCCCCCAGCCGACGCCAATCGTCATGCCGTGCTGCACCTTTTCCGACAGATAAGCGCCGGTGGCAGCACTGATCGGTGGAATAGGATCAATGTCAGATGAAGAGAGCGGCGCGACAATCGCGCGTTCCAGACCAAAGGTCTTTTCAAGCTCCACTTCCAATGCGGTCAAGCTTGCCAGCTTGCCTTCGATGGTAATTTTTACTTCATTGCGAGCACGGGCATCAGCAAGAAGGCGCACGATTGTGACACGGCCGACACCGAGCGCTTCTGCGATGTCGTTCTGAGTCATTTGTTCGACGTAATACATCCACGCGGCACGCGTTCTCAACCGGCTCGTGCGGTTTTCGGCGGCAACGCCTTCCGATCCAATGATGAGGTCAGCTGTCTCTGGATTTTTTTGCGTCTTCTTGCCAGCTTTTTTCAAAATAATCCCTCAAATTATTGGCGCAATACTGCTTTATAGAAGTGATGCTCTTAAAGCGAACCTATTGCTTTTCCACGTGAAGGCAAACAATAATTCACATGCTCTGTCCAGGTTGTTCCGGTGGCGCTTCGGTTAAGGAAAATGAACATGTTACGCATTCTTTCGGAAGAAATTGCAGTCAATCTGAAAGACCGGCTGCGTGAGGTTCGATATATGATTCGCCGCAATCGTCATGAAAGTTTGCAGGGCGAACAAGCCGCTTCCCGGCCGGGTGAAATCGTGTCGCCGGAACTGTTGCTTGGACACGCTGCGAGCATGATGGACAAGGCGCTGACCACAGCTGAAACAATCTCCATTTCGTTGATTTCATCGAACCCGAATGTTCATAACAGTGCGCCGCATGTGAGAAGCCTGTCGGTTTATTTCGGCGCAGGAGCTGAAGGTGGGCGCGCGTTCCGCAAGGATATGTACTATCTCACGAAGGAAGTGCTCCGCCGCCATCAGTTGCAGAATGTGCTGATTCAGGAAGCTGTGTTTGTCACGGTGCATGCAAACGTGATGCGCGAACATGGAGCTCTCTTGAAGAGCGCGGTTGCCGCCGAGGCGGGCGACAAAAAAGTAGCCGAAACGGCCAAGGCCATCACGGCCATGTTTTTCGAGCTTCTCGCGGAAAAGCCGGTTCGTTTTATTTCATTGGATGGCCATTGCGATCCGCAGGCTTTACGTAAATTCGAAACAATGTGTTTCGCTGCTGTTGGCCTGGCATGCGGACTGGCCACAGCGAAAGCTGGCGACCTGGAAGGAATTGACCCACTTGAGAGCGCCATTCTGGCTTTGGACGCAAGACATGAGCGTCTGATGCAGGCTGCTGAAGATCGAGATCATCCACAGCTCGAAAATCTGTTCCAGACCTTGATTGCACACCTGCCATAAAACAAAGCCCGGATACGATGATCCGGGCTTTGTTTTATAGATGCGTCGCAGATGAAGTTTAGTTTCCAAACATATCTGCGATCAGCTTTTTTGCGCGGGGAATTGAAGCCGGACTCATGCTGAGCTCGGTCAGTCCCATGCGCAGGAATTCGCCGATGAGTTCCGGCTTTCCTGCAGCTTCGCCGCACATGCCCACCATGATGCCTGCTTCGGTACCCGCCTTTGCGGTCATCTCAATTGCCGCCATGACAGCCGGGTGGCTTACGTCGTTGAGCTTCGCAACGGTTGGATTGAGCCGATCCGCAGCCATCACATATTGCGTGAGATCATTGGTGCCGATGGAGAAGAAAGCCGATTCTTTTGCGAGTTCTCTGGCGGCAAAAACAGCCGCCGGTGTCTCAATCATAACGCCAAGGTCAAACTGGGCGAAGGCTTTACCTTCGTTTGTAAGTTCGCTGATGCATTCTGCGATCAGTCGTTTGGTTGCGCGAATTTCTTCGACATCCGAGACCATCGGCAGCATCACCTTGAGGTTGCCATTGACTGCTGCGCGCAGCAATGCGCGCAACTGCGGCTTGAATACATCCAAACGATCCAGACACATGCGAATGCCGCGCCAGCCAAGGAAAGGGTTTTCTTCCTCGGGAAACTCGATGCCTGCAATGGGCTTATCGCCACCGATATCGAGGGTCCGGACAATAACCGAATGTGGTGCGAATGCTTTGAGAAGTGCCGAATAGGTTTCGGCCTGCATATCTTCGGACGGCAGATGAATATGCTTCATAAAGAGGAGCTCAGTACGGAAAAGACCAACACCCATCGCACCGGCGTCGAGCGCGACGTCGATCTCCTCAAGCGCGCCCATATTGGCTGCGACTTCGATAATGGTTCCATCTGCGCGACGCGGTGTGATCGAGCGATAAGCATCCAGAGCTTGCTTTTCCTGCATTGCTTTGGAAATACGCGCTTCGATTTCGTTGCGGATAGCCAAGTCTGGATCGGCATGAACGATGCCGAACGTTCCGTCCACTGCTACGGTCTTTGCATTCTCGAGCTCATGGATTGCACTTCCGAGGCCAAGAACAGCCGGAATGCCATGCGTGCGCGCAATGATCGCAACATGCGATGTGGCGCCGCCATGTCCGCAGACAACACCTTTGATTTTCTTGAGCGGAGCTCTTGCTAAATCCCAGGCGCCGATGTCTTCAGCGATGAGTACGGATCCTGCTGGCAAGCCTTCCAGATTGATATCTTCCTTGCCGAGAAGTGCAAGACAGATCTGGCGACTGACGGCATGCACATCATCTGCACGTGCATTAAGATAGTGATCGTCGAGTGCCGCAAACTGCCCGGCAACCGTGGAAGCTGCAGCAAGCATCGCCGAAATGGCATCTAAACCATCTCGAATGAGCCCAAGCGCTTCGTCGGTCAGGCTATCATCCGCAGCAATATCCTTTAATGCCGCAATGATGCCTCTGTCAGCGTCAGCGAGGTTGTCGCTGGAGAGCGAAGCATCCATGCGTTGCTGTACCGTCGCGATAGCCGACTTAAAATGGGCAATCTCGGTGTCTATTTCAGATGCTGCAAGCTTCCGGCCCAACGGCTTGATTTCTTCAGGAAAAAACGGAAACGCAGTGCCCAATGAGATGCCTTCGCTCGCACCAATGCCTTTTATCTGACCCGTGGGCAGCTTTATCGTAATCGCAGGCTGAGTAGCGGCTGGCGGCGCTGTTTCTGCTTGAGGGGTAGCAGCGGGTGCAGCGGCCTCTTCAAGACCAGCCTGCGGGTTTTCCAGATAGCCAATCAAAGCTTCGATGGCTTCAATGGCATCGGCACCATCGGCACGAACGGTCACTTCATCAAGCTCTTTCACACCAAGCAGCATCAGCTTGACGGAGCTTTTGGCGCTTACGCTTTTTCCGGCCTTGGCGATTTCGATGTCGCTTTCAAAACCCTTGGCCAGTGTAACGAAGCGGGTTGCGGGGCGCGCATGCAGCCCTTCATGCACCCGGACGATAGTCGAGCGTTCCATTTATATAAGCCTCAAAGCGACATCTGAAACATTCCAACATCCTGAATGTCGAAACTTGTTCCAATTATCTGTTTTAACACGTAATTCCAAATCCAATGATGGCCAGATTCAGCCGCCGATGGTGATAATCTGCCCTTCTTTGAGAGCAGC
The DNA here is from genome assembly GCF_038433355.1 of Brucella cytisi. Classification (NCBI taxonomy): domain Bacteria; kingdom Pseudomonadati; phylum Pseudomonadota; class Alphaproteobacteria; order Hyphomicrobiales; family Brucellaceae; genus Brucella; species Brucella cytisi. The sequence continues at coordinate 41,139 of NZ_JBCAUP010000032.1, read as the reverse complement.
GACAAGCTCTTCGCCGACGATTTCAGTAGCGCAAATTTCGCCTGGACGATCTGTCGATTGTGCGCCCGTAAACGAAATAACGACGTGGCCGATTTCGCGTACTTTTTGCCAGGCGCTATCACCGACAGCAGTGATTTCTGCGTTGAGTGAGCCGATGGTGATGCGGGCTCCGACAGCAGGTGCGGACACTTCAGGTCCTTCTTCCACGATATGCATTACGGAAACTTCAGCGAGTTCGGGTGGCGATCCATCCGCAAAAAGAATGAGAACGCCGCCTTCAGCGAGATCCGCAACTTCCGGGCCGATCGCGGTGATCCGCGTTTTCAGATGTATCGACATAGAGGCGGTCCTTTCTTGGTATGATCTTCGATGCCCGGAAATAGTGATCAGGGGACATCGACATTGCAGATGTTTGGGAGATTGCCTGCCGCCGCTTTTGCTGCGACAGGCTGAACGTCTTAAAGCACTGCGAGGCTGACAACCCATGCGATCAGGACCGAAAGTGGCCCCATGATCTGACGGCTGATCAGAACTGCCGGAACACCAATTTCGATTGTCTTGGGTTTCGCTTCCCCGAGCGCCAGACCAACCGGTACGAAGTCACAACCGACCTGCGTGTTGTAGGCAAAGAGCGCAGGCAGGGCCATGGCCGGAGCGATGGTGCCGTTGGCGATCTGCGGTCCTATGATCGCCACGCCGACGACCTGCGCGATAACGGCGCCGGGTCCAAGGATTGGCGAAAGGAACGGCAAGCCGCAGATGGCGGAAAGCACGAGCAAGCCGACAATATTATTGGCTAGGGGTCCAAGCGGCTGAGCAAGAATATCGCCAATGCCTGTATAGAGGATCAGACCGATCAGCATGGTCACGAATGCCATGAATGGCAAAACGTTACGGATAACCTGATCGATTGTGCGGCGACCCGCCTGGAAGAAGATACCAACCACACGGCCCATGACACGACCGATACTGCTGATCAGTCCGACCAAGCCGCCTTCGCTCGGCTGTTCTATCGGTGCAGGCTCTTCTTCTTCAGCTGCGGCAGCTGCAGGGGTTGCGGCGGCTGAGCCATCAGCGGATACAATGTCTTCCGGCTTCACACCTGACACGTAAATGTCCTCTGTGATGAACTGTGCCAGTGGCCCGGATTGTCCAACCGGTGTGATGTTTACCGTTGGAATGCGCTTGCGCGGATAGACGCCGCAACGGGCAGTGCCGCCGCAATCGACAACCACGACTGCCATTTCGCTTTCGATTGGCGGTGAGCGGAAGCCGTCAACGGCCTCTGCTCCGGTCAGTTCGGCAATCCGGCGTGCAAGCGGATGAATGCCGCCGCCAGTGACCGAAACCACCTTATTGCGTTGCTCTGTCGGCTGAATGACAAGCGGACCGCCCCAGCCATTTGAGCCGCGGGAAATTTTAACTGCCTTATAGGTCTTTACCATGTCGTCCTCCCCAATTCCCGCTTAAAGCTCTATGCCCTGACGCCGCGCCATGATGGCGGTGATGCGTTCTGTGAGCATGCCTTTAAGGAGGATCACGACGAGACCAACGATGGCGTACCAGATGGCGACGTTGATGTGATAACCCGTTGGAACTGCGCCCTTCTTCTCAAGTTCGAGAAGTGCAACGAGCACGCCGCCCCAGACAAAGTATTCGCCCGGATTGATGTGCGGGAAGAGACCCAGTGGCGGATGAACATAGGAAACAGCCGCGTCATAGAAGGCGGGCTTGTATTTTTCGTCCAGAAACGACCCGAATGTGTAGGCCATCGGGTTGGTCAGGAAGAACACCGAAAGAACCGGCAGAACCGTATAGCGGGTAAGTGCGATACGTCCGGCGCTGCGGGCAATGCCGTGGACGCGCTTTTCACCGACCAGTTCGGTTACGGCATAGAAGGCGGTCATCAGCACGACGAGCGTCGGGATAATACCCGTTACAAACCCGGCAAAAACTTCGCCACCCTTCTGGAAGACGCCAATGAAATGCTTGCCGATCGAAGCAAGCCAGCCCAGCTGTTCTTCCTGCTGGACGTTCTGAAGGCGTTCCTTGAACTGATCAACGGTAATTCCGCCGCTGCCGGCATCGGCTGGCGCGGTGGTTGTTGCTTGTGCAAGCTGCAGAAGATCATTTCCCGCGTGCTCTGCGGCATGTTTGCCATGCAGGGCCGCATCGGAAATCATGCTGCCGGCCATATGTATAGATTGCATTGTTACGTCAGCATGTTGTGCCAACATCGTCACTATCGACATTGCTCCTCCTCGATTGCTTGTTTCAGGCAAGCAACTCCTATGCTCCCACTGCCTTCAGACCTTCGAGTTCGATCCCATCGGATTGATCTCTTATGCGACCGATCTGCTCTATCGCCTGCTTGGCAGCAGCCACCACTTCAGGCGTTCCTTCTCCAATTGCGGGATTGTCCTGCAACTCGCTGAGGCGCATTCCCTCAAAGCCTTCGCGGCGGCTGAATGTTGCAAAAACTGTTCGTCCGCTCATTTGCAGGAAGCGTCGCACCACCAAATTGCGGTCTACGACGAGCAAAACAATAACGCCTCTGCCGAAGCGGCCTCGCACATGACCCGCGCCGACAAAGCCGTCAGAATATTTCGAGGTGATGCCTTTCATCACATCGGAATAGTGACGCATCTGAAACCAGACGCCCAGAGACTGAAAGCCCCAAAGCAAGGCGAGCGCCAGCAAAGCCCATTGCCAGATAGCCATTTTGTTCTCCTCCCACGAAGGACGAATAGGATATTTTCCGAGTTCGCCCTTCAGTAAATAGAGAACATTTGTCTTCTTGAATGTCAATATGTATAATTTTGTCAGCAAATGAAGACGAATGACGACTGACATTGCAATCGGTTTCGCATAATGTCGTTTGTAAACGGGAGGCCGCTCGCAACATGGATTTGCTACTCAGAGAACAAATGGCATCGATGCCAGATTTGCGTCATCGACTGCGCCAGCTGCGTTGGTTCAGGGCGACGTTCCGTAAACATGCGAGCTTACTGCATGAGCTTTATGGCGTCGAATATGAGATTGATGAAAAGAAGCTCACAGAAGCCTTCCTGAACTGGGTGGAGCTCGTTGATCAGAACAAGCGTTTCGCCAAGGTGGATCGTAAGGATTTCATCACCTTTGCTGCGGGCCTTGTGTTGCGAGAGCTGATCCGCTTGTCACCTGCGAAGGTCGTTTCGCCGCCAAAGCACGCTGCAGACGATGCCGCGCGTCTTTACGAAATCGTCAGCTTCTGGCCAGAAGGTTTTCTCTACACAAACTACTGTATCTGCGCGATTGCTGCTGTGCAGGAGCAGGAATTCGGTACTGTTCCGGATATCGATCAGTGTGCTGATGAGCTGCGGACATGGTGGTCTTACAAGGAAAACGTCTCGGAAATGCCGGGTTATGCGATAGCATTTCTTGATAAGTTTCTTGGTAGCGAGCCGAACTGGGTCATGCCGGATCTGGCGTCGGCGCGTGCAGCGGTGAAGCGTGCTTTGGGGGCTGATAATCCGGTCACGAAAATCCAAAATAATTAGTGGTCGCTTTGTTCCAGTGCGGAAAGTGCTTATTCCACTCGGAATATCAGCGTTTAACCAGCACCGGAGCCGGGCATTTCAAAGGCTCATATTCCACCATACCAGTCATAGCCATAGTCCTCCCAGTAACCACCTTTCCCACCCTGAATGGCCGTAAAGCTTGAGACAAGCTCAATCGACTTGATGTATTTGCTCATCTTGTATCCGAGTTGTCTCTCTACGCGCAGACGAAGCGGAGCTCCGTTTTCTACCGGCAGGACACGATCATTGAGACCATATGCCAAAATAGTCTGCGGATGACGGGCGTCGATGAGATCTATGCTGCCGTAAAATGACGCCGCTCCTTTCGCGCCGTCTACCCTATCGAAGCAGTGGAAGACGACAAAGCGCGCGGATGACGTGGGGCGTGTCACATCGAGAATCTGGCTCAAGGGGACGCCTGTCCATTTGGCGATTGTACTCCAGCCTTCCACGCAGTCGTGGCGGGTGATCTGGGTGCGCCCTGGCATGCTGCGCAGTTGCTCCAGCGAAAAACTTGTCGGTTTTTCCACGAGACCTGTTACCTGCAAAACATAGTCTGAGAAATCGGCTGCGCGAAGTGCTTCATATTCTTCCGTCGCAGGATTGGTTTCACCATTCGGTTTTTGACCCTGACGCAGCTCGCTTTCCCCATACTCCTTTGCAAGTGCATTATGTCCCTGCAGTTGCCGTTGAATGAGGTAGGTCAGATCGTTCGCCTTTTCGAGGACTTGCCGCGTAGCGCTTTCGTTGTTGCCGACAAAATCGAAAGCATCACAACCGCTCAACATAATGGAAGAGGCTGCGGCTCCGGAAAAAGTTAGGAACTGTCGTCTGGAAAGATTCAGCTTGCTCATGGGTGCCTATCCTCGTCTTTTTTCGGAAGATCGGCGCGATACCAACCAGAGATCATCGATCGCATTTCGTTGAACGGACCTGCCGCAAGCACCATCACGATATGAATGACGACGAATGCGCAAAGCAGGAAAACGGCTACAAAATGAAGAGTGCGGGCTGTCTGGCGTCCGCCGAGCCATTCCGTCAGCGGCAGTACGGCATCCATGCCGGGAGACATGGCCAGCCCCGTAATTATAACCATCGGGAAAAGGCCGAAAAATATCATGCAATAGGTCAGTTTCTGCATAGGATTGTATGTTTTCCCATGCTGGAAACGAAATTTCAGATGGTTGAGAAAATCGCCGGGCAGGCTCTTTATTTCCAATGCAGATGGCAGTAGCTCGTTCTTCAGATGCCCGTTCAGAACACTCCCGACCAACCATAGCATGAGCGTGCCCACCAGAACCCAGGCGAAGAAGAAGTGAACCACACGTCCGGTTGCCAGATCGCGATAGGATGGAATGGTCAACGCTGGGGGAAATGCCTGATAGTCGGGAGCGCTTGTGGCTCCCGATACGCCGAGAAAACCGGTTGTCTGGAAGCTTTTACCCAAGATATCGACACGACCTTCAGGGCCGCTTTCGCCCTCGACGGCATAAATTGCCAGAATGGCATTATCATAGTCGAAACCGGATTCGTTGCCGAGATAGAGTGTGGGGTGCGCATTGAATATCTGCAGCCCGGACAGCAGCAGAAAGAAGAGGCTTGCAGCCCAAATCCAGTGTGTGAGACGCGTCAGCAGACGCTGGCGATAGACGAGCTGTTTCATGATGTTGCGCTCCGGTAATTTGCCCGCCAATCGTGAGGGAAGACTGGCGGGCCAGAACAATTACTGTGGCTTCTTCATGGAGTCGGACTGCATTGCGTCCTGTTTCATGGCATCGCTCTTCATCGCTTTGTCGTCATGTTTCTTCATTTTCTTTTTTGTATCGCTATGCATGGCGTCACCTTTCATGGCGTCATGCTTGCCCATGGAATCCTTCTTCATAGTGTCAGACTTCATGGTGTCGGTTTTCATCGCGTCTTGCGCGAAAGAAACCGGCGTGAAAGATATAGCGGCAAGCAGGGCGAGCGCCGGAAGGACGATGATGTTCTGTTTGATGGTCATGACGATACTCCTGTTCATCTGGGCGCCAGCGGCGCGTAACGAGAGGAGTTTCGACAGGCAGAGGCAAATGGTTACACCGATCACGGCGATGTGATCACCTCATTGGAAGATGTAACCTTTTCCGCTTCTTTCACGAATATGCCGGTGATTGGGAGTTGTAACCTGACCTATTCGAACGAAGAGAGGTTGAAAAAACTGATGATATTGGCGCTCGACGGAGACAAGGCAGCCTATCGGACCTTGCTTGAGGATCTGTCGCGCCGACTAAAACCTTATTTTCTACGGCGTCTTTTCGGCGATAAATCGCAAGCGGAGGACCTTATTCAGGAGACTTTGCTGGCGATCCATACCCGACGCATAACCTATGATCGGGGCATGCCGTTTCTACCCTGGGTGAATGGAATTGCACATCACAAGCTTGTCGATCATCTACGCCGTCACGGGCGTGAGACTGCTACACCTCTGGAAGAGGATGTTCCTGTGACCGATGATGCTGAAGCCGCCGATGCGCGCATGGATGTGGACCGGATGTTGAGCGGTGTTTCCGAGCGCACGGCAGGTTTGATCCGCAAAGTAAAAATCGAGGGACAATCCATAGATGAAGCCGCACGTGACACCGGCTTGAGCCAGAGTGCGGTCAAAGTCGCCATCCACCGCGGTCTTGCAGCAATAGCGCAAAGATTTGGAGGCAAAGGGCATGACCGATGATCTGATCGACAAGCTGACAGCAGATGTCAAACCGGTTGGCCCTCACGCAATGCGCCAGCTTTTCTTGCGCTATGCGACGGGAGGCATGGTAGGCGGGCTTGCGATTATGCTGGTTTTCCTTGGCGTGCGTCACGATTTGTTGTTGGCGATGACGACGGCAGCCTATTGGATGAAATTCGGCTATGCAGTCCTGCTTTTATTGATACTGGTCCCCGCATTATTCACCTTGTCGCGGCCCGTTCGCACGAGATTGCACTGGTTGCCGCTTGCTGTACTTCTGGCTTGTCTTGCAGGCGCGGCATCAATCCAGCTGCTAAACGCGGAGCCCGGACAAGCAGAAGTGTTGATATGGGGGCGGACGGCGTTGGTCTGTCCGTGGTTGATTGTTTTCATAGCACTTCCCATGCTCGGATTTCTGCTTGCCGCCATGCGGCGGCTTGCTCCGGCAGATTCTGTTCTAACGGGCCTTGTTGCCGGTATCGTTGCTGGCGCCGTAGGAGTTCTCATCTATTCACTACACTGTCCGGAATCCGGAATGCCGTTTATTGCAATCTGGTATACGCTCGGCATCGCAATCTTGGGCTTGCTCGGCATGATCGGCGGGCACGTTTTACTCAAATGGTAAGATGTCAAAGCGCACAGCTTCCATCCTGGTTTGAACAAGTAACAGACCTCTCACTGGCAAGTTAACTGCTGGCCCAGGCACAAGCGGGCCTTGATCTTAGTCGAAAAGCAGCCCTCCCGCCCGCGTGATTCCATATGTCGCGCATCAGCATAATGGTGGCAGAACCTCGTCGTCTTCAAAACAAACATGGAGAATTAAACTCACTGGGCAATAACGGCCAAAAACATTTTGGATTCTCACCAGAATGCGTTAGCGTCTTAGCAGTTCCGTGGGAGGACCTTTTGAAATGCAGTGGGGGAAGTAATCTGCAAAAACTTCCCGCTTGGTCGTGGTGTCTGCACCATGGCAAAATCTATTGGAGTGAGGAGGAAATATGCAAATCTTTAATCGGAAAACGACGGTTTCTCTGGCTACCGCATTGGGGCTTGTGTTCGGTGCAGCGCAAGCGAAAGCCGAGGAGTTTGTAAACATTCTGACCGGTGGCACCAGTGGTGTCTACTACCCGCTCGGCGTCGCCATGGAAAAAATTTATTCCAGCATTCCTGATGTGCGTCCTTCGGTTCAGGCGACGAAGGCATCCATTGAGAATATCAATCTCATCAACAGCGGCCGCGGCGAAGTGGCGTTCACGCTGGGCGATTCCCTGCGTGATGCCTATGAAGGCAATGAAGCAGCCGGTTTTAAGAAGAAGCTCACCAATCTGAGCACGCTTGCGGCAATCTATCCGAATTATGTCCAGATCGTCGCCTCCAAGGAATCCGGTATCAAGACATTAGCCGACCTTAAAGGAAAACGGCTGTCGGTTGGCGCGCCGAAATCCGGAACGGAACTGAATGCGCGCACCATTCTGGAGGCTGCCGGACTTTCCTATGATGATCTCGGCAAGATCGAATATCTCCCTTTCGCAGAATCCGTCGAGCTGATGAAAAACCGCCAATTGGATGCAACTTTGCAATCTTCTGGACTTGGCGTCGCCTCGCTGCGCGATCTTGCCAACTCCGTGGACATCAACGTTGTTGAAGTTCCGGCAGACGTCATCGAGAAAATCGGTGCGCCTTATCAAGTCAACACGATCCCGGCGAATACCTACAGTGGACAGGACAAGGACGTCGTGACGGCTTCCGTGATCAACTATCTGATCGTTCGCCCAGATATGGATGAAGAACTGGTTTACCAGATGACCAAGGGGTTCTTCGAGAATCTCGACCAGCTGGCCGCCGCCCATTCTTCCGCAAAGGCAATCAAGCTCGACAAGAGCACCATCGTGTCTCCTGTTCCGGTTCATCCCGGTGCTCTGCGTTACTACAAGGAAAAAGGCATCGAATAGGCCGACAGCAATCCTGCGCGGCGGCTGGCACCCGGATGAAATATCCGGGTACAGCCCTTTTTCTGACAATCGGCGCCCGATCCTTGCTAATCGGATCGTTCCCGTAGCTTTTCATTTTAAATGCATAATCTGATGAAGGGTCGTTCATGACGCAGAGCGAGAACAGCGCCGTAGAATCGGCTGAGCATATTCCCGCCTGGGGCACGGGCACAGGTGCAAGGATCCTGTTTGCCATCGCCGTGGCTTTTTCGGTTTTCCAGCTTTGGACTTCTGCTTATTCACCACTGCCAAGTCAGGTGGTCCGCTCCGTCCACGTCGGATTTCTGCTTCTGCTTCTTTTCGGGCTTTACGCCAATGCGAGCACTGTTGCTGCAAAGCGAGCGGCGTTCTGGCTGGCGGCCGTCGTCGCCTTTGTACTCAGTCTTTATCATTGGGTATTCTATGAAGACTTGGTGATCAGGGCAGGTGAACCCAATACGCTCGATATTGTGATCGGCATTCTCGTGGTCGCTCTCGTCTTCTGGGCGGGAAAAAAGATGATGGGCTGGACCCTACCTCTTATCTGCGCGATCTTCCTGTTTTACGGCTTGTTCGGACAATATCTCCCGCACCCGTTCAATCACCGGGGCTATGATTTCGAGCAAGTCGTCGAGGTTCTTTTTCTGGGAACAGAGGGAATTTACGGCACGCCGATCTATGTCTCATCGAGCTATATTTTCCTTTTCATCCTGTTCGGCGCATTTCTCGAACGTGCCGGCATGATCCAGCTCTTCAACGACATTGCCATGGGAACGGTCGGTGCGTCGCGTGGCGGCCCTGCAAAAGTTTCGGTTATCTCGTCGGCCTTGATGGGAACGATCAACGGTTCTGGTGTCGCCAATGTCGTGACCACGGGCGCTTTCACCATTCCTCTGATGAAACGTTCCGGTTTTCGTCCGGCCTTTGCCGGTGGTGTCGAAGCTGTAGCGTCGATGGGTGGCCAGATCATGCCCCCGGTCATGGGGGCGGTTGCGTTCATCATGGCTGAAACGCTGGGTCTGCCTTATGTTGAGATCGTCAAAGCTGCAATCGTGCCAGCTATTCTCTATTTTATAACTGTCTTCGTGATGGTTGATCTCGAGGCGCGTCGCCTCAAGATGAAAGGCCTCAATAAAAGCGAAATGCCAAGTGCTCTCGAAGCAATCAGAAAACGCTGGTTTCTGGTTCTGCCGCTCGTCGCATTGGTGTGGCTGCTTTTCTCCGGCTATACGCCACTCTTTGCAGGCACGGTCGGCCTCAGCCTGACCGCCCTTATCATTCTCGGTGTGCCGGTTTCCGGCTCCATGTCTATGCCTTTGCGTGTGCTGTTCTGGGTTGCGCTGGGTGTCATGTCGGCCGCAGCCTTCGGCACGACCTTCAACATTTTCGGTTACGCCCTACGCGGTATTACGCTGATCATTGCTCTTGTAGCACTTCTGGTCGCGATAAATTTTCTGGTGCGCGGTGGTCGGGAAACGCTCAATCTTTGTCTTCAAAGCCTCGCGGAAGGCGCCAAGAATGCGCTGCCGGTGGGCATCGCCTGTGCTCTGGTTGGCGTCATCATCGGTGTTCTGGCGCTCACAGGAGCCGGTTCGACATTCGCCCGTGTAATTGTCAGCGTTGGAGAAAACTCGCTGTTCTTCTCGCTGGTACTGACCATGCTGGCCTGTCTGGTGCTCGGTATGGGCATTCCGACTATCCCAAACTACATCATCACATCCTCGATCGCTGGCCCAGCACTCCTTCACCTGGAAGTACCGCTTCTGGTATCGCACATGTTCGTCTTTTATTTTGGTATCATGGCTGATCTCACGCCGCCCGTTGCGCTTGCAGCTTTTGCGGCGGCACCAATTGCACGAGAGTCGGGCATGAAGATCGGTATGCAGGCGATCCGTATTGCGGTTGCTGGGTTTGCCGTGCCGTTCATGGCGGTCTACGAACCGGTTATTATGCTTCAGGAGGGGGGACCTCTTTCCGAAAAATTCGGCTTCTGGCCTGCATTCGCTTATATGTTCATCAAGGCGTTGCTCAGTATTCTGCTTTGGGGCGCAGCCGCCATCGGTCATCTTCGAACGCCGCTGAACATCTGGGAACGCATATGGGCCTTCGCTGCCATCGCGCTGATGCTTGCAACGTATCCCTATAGTGATGAACTCGGTTTTGCGGCCTGCGCCGCTTTTCTTGCATGGCATTTCTGGAGGTCGCGACCTTCCATCGTCGCGTCATCGGGTTGATGGCAGTCTGCATTGCAACGGCTGGCGGCGTATTGAAAATCGTCGCCACGAGCTTTGTTCTCTCATGGACGCACAGCGTTGAGAAAGTGCCGTGGCAGGAGTTCTGGAATGTCACTTCCCAGGGGTTGGCGTTGTCAGAGGCTCGAATCAAAGGCTCCGGCGCAGGCATGGACCCGCCTGCGGATGCCGTTCTTAAGGATGGTTGGTACATCTATCACCCAACCATTCCTCCGCGGCAGGAAATCGTTCTTGCTGCGTCTGGCAAGACGAGTGGAGGCTGGACTTTCTGCTCGAAACACAAATGTGTCGAGCTTGGAAAGACGGAGGAGACGCCGATCCATATCAAGCCCTGCAGCTAGGTCTTTTTTACCTGGAATTCACTCGTTCTGCTCACTTTAATGTGCGACGCCTTAGTACAGGGAGCCTGTAAAACAGGGTCACGCTGGAAAAAGACTAATGTACGGGCTGGGAAAGCGGGGTAGCCATGATTGGCTCCCCCGTTCCATATGCGGATCAGACCAAGATTAGTGTCCAGAAAGCACAAGGGTCTGCACCGGCATCATCACGGCTTGTATTCGCAGGATCATGGCGTGAACGAGCCCTGTTGCGTCTACGGCATGCAGGAATATGGACCGCAGGGTACCGGCTTTCCCGGATTGCAATTCTTCATGATTGCTCGTGTATGCATTGGCAACACAACTGCTGCCTGGAGGAATGCCTGCAAGTTGTCCTTCGTAAAGAGGCTCCAGGGTGACCGTGATTGTTCCCGGTTTCGCTAATTGTTGAATGTCGACCAGCTGATCGCTGGCTCGCACCTGTCCGCCAGCGATAACGTCCTGCACCTCGGTTACGACCATAGGGATAATCGTGAATGGCTTTCCGATACACGTTGCCTCTGCAATCATGCCGGGCTTCATGACTTGTGCTTCGATCTGACCGAAGCCCGCGATAAGGGCCGTTCGTCCTGCTGTTTCCGGCACAAGTATGCCAGCAGGGCGGAGCAACGGATTGACGACTTCACCTGCACGCAGGGTGAATTGTTGAACGGTTCCCGAAACGCCCGCCTTCACGATTGTTTTATTCAGCTCAACTTCCGCCTGCGTAGCTGCGGCCTCGGTGCTTGCCCTCTGCGCTGGAAGCAATGAGGTGATCTTTGTTTCCAGCGTCTCCTTGCTGGCGGTTGCGGCGGCCAGTTCGCTACCTTTGCCATCGGCTATGGATTGGAGACGTTCAATATCCTTGCGGGCGACGATATTTGAGTTGCGGCGTTGCAGTTCTAGTTGCGTGTTTACATCGTTCTGTGCCTGAACAAAAGCAATCTCACCTTGCTTGATCCGGGCGTCGGCAGCTACGAGATCGCTTTTGGCGACAACCATTTCGGCGTCGATTTCTGCAATGCGTTTCCGGGCTGTTTCCAGCGCAGCCTTTTGTTTGCTGTCATCAAGCTTGAAGAGCGGCTCGCCAGCTTTCACCTTCTGGTTTCGCGAGACATACACTTCATCAACACGTCCACCTATTTCCGGAAGGATGGTAACGGTTCGAAATGCAGCCGTTACGTTAGATGTAGACGGATGGTAATAGAAGATCATCGTGATCAGGGAGACCGTGAGGATGAGGCACGCAGTGATCCCCCATCTGAGTTCGAACCACATGGAGTAGATCGTGATCTCGTGTCCGATGCGTTTTCCCTGACGATACCGGCGGAAAAGATAATCTGGAAGTATGGTGATCATCGAACAAAGCAGGAATTCGAACATTATTTCTGCTCCTCTTTGTTCTGGTAGAGAGGCAACTCCGTGTCGGACGCGACTGTTGAAATGGCTGCGCTTTGCGAGGTCGGCGATATCGTTTGTGGTGCAACATTATCGCTGCCGCCAACAGTTGGTGCTGGATCAGAGGGTGGAATTGTCAGGTGAAGTCCTCGCCGTGCAATGGTACGCAGAGACCTTGCCATTGATGTTACCGGCGACAGGAAGTCCGGAAGATCCGTCATTGCTAACAAAAGAGCTGCAATCCAGAAGAGCTGATTGTGAGTGAAGAGCGCTATCAAACCCAGTACAGCAACAAGCTGAATTTGAATTTTGTTCGTCTGATGAGCGATGTGTTCAGGGAGAGCATGGAGTCTCAGGTAGAGAATACCAGTTAAGAACACCATGCAGATAAGGAAAACAATGACGATGTTCAAAAGTACATCGGTCTCACCCGGGGGAGTTATAAATGCGGGTATATGTCCGACCGCTGCTTTATGCACGGCATCTGCTGATTGAACCATGTTGCCTCCAGCCTTTGTTTGTTGGCGTCCCATACGCTTCACCGGATGGTGGCGATAAGGAGCGCGGCTGTTCACCAACAAATGTGCCCGAAAAATGTCAGGCACCCCTTATTATATCAGATCGCAATAACGTTGTCGGAATTTCATTTTAGGATGGGGAAAATTACTAAATGCACAGAGAACTATAAACAAAATAAACTATGGTTAGCCGCTTGGAAGCCCAATATCGTCACGTTCATTATGATTCAGGCTTTTGTGTTCAGAGGAATGACAGCAAAGTTTTATGCTTGCTTCGACGCTCAGGAAGCTTCTGCCGCTTCCCGTTTGATGACCTTTGGGATCCCTTCCGACTGGATTGCGTGAAGCGTATCACGCAACGCTGAACCGAATGCGCCACTTGTTAGCTTACTGGGAAGGATATCGGGACACACAGACGCAACCGCACGGATTATTTCCTCGGGTGTCTCGATACCGTTCAATCCGGTCAAAAGCTCGGTCGCTTTGGGGTCATTCAATGGAACCGGGTGGCCGTCGTCCCCCTTTCGAGCCAGATAGGCGAGCCACGCAGCGAGAGCAAATACGAAGGGTCCGTACGGTTTGCCCGATGCCAGAGCTTCCAGGGCCGGGGTTGTGATGCGTTGGGGAAGCTTCTGTGTTCCATCCATTGCAATCTGTGCGGTGGAATGGGCGATAGTCGGGTTGGCGAACCTCTCGGAAAGAGCCGCAGCATAGGCGTCGAGATCAATGGATAATCCTTTCACAGTTGCTGCAGCGGCAGCAAGGTGACGACGGACGAGTACAGCATGATCCGGGTCGGCCATCACGTCTCGGACAAAGCTTTTACCTGAGAGCTGCCCGCTATAGGCAAGCATCGAATGTGCCCCGTTCAGCATTCGCAGTTTCATGCTTTCATATGGGGCGACATTGTCGACAAAGAGGGCGCCAGCACATTCCCATTCCGGTCGTCCGGCACAGAATTTGTCCTCAATCACCCATTGGCTGAAAGGTTCGGTTTCAACGGCAGCGTGATCTTCTCGCCCCGTCAACTCCCCGGCGAGCTTGGCGGTCTGGGCATTTGACGCCGGCGTGATCCGATCCACCATAGTGGACGGGAAGGCGACTTTTTCTGCTATCCAGCGCGAAAGCAGTCTTCCACCCGTTTGATCGGCGAATGCCAATACTGCGTCCCGCAACTTCTGACCATTGTGAGAGAGATTATCGCAACTGAGCACCGTGAAGGGTGGCAATCCACCGGTCATGCGACGAGATAGCGCTGCCACAATAAGCCCGATCACGCTGGCGGGCGCGTCTGGATTAGCGAGGTCGGCGACGATTGCCGGATGCTCACGATCCAGCTTACCGTCGCTGGTGATGCCATATCCCTTTTCCGTTACGGTTAAACTGACGATGCGACATCCGGGCGATGTCATCGCATCCAGGGCATCATTGCCAACTGTCGGGCCGGATAGCACCTGGTCCAGTGCGCCAATCACATGCGCTTCCGTTACCGGACCGCGTGTGATCAGGGTATAGCGGCCGTCTTGTGGATTCAGACTATCAGCAACGGCAGTTCCGCGCAGCGACACTCCCGTCACCCGCCAATTGCCACCTTTTTGCGCCAACACGGTATCAGTATAGGATAACAAGTGCGCGCGGGCAAAATTGCCTAGGCCGAGATGAACAATACCGACCTTGTGATTTTCGGGAGTATAAGCGGGCCAGCTGACCGCTGCGGCATGGTTCACCAGTGCTGAAAGCCGTGTCACTTGCTTATCCTGACATCTGGATGGGACAGAGCGGTCATGATTCCGCGCAATTCGGCCAGGCCTTTCAGGCGCCCAATGGATGGATAACCCGGTTGAGCGCGTCGGTTCAGATCATCGAGAATATCCTGACCGTGATCGGGGCGCATTGGAATGCGCCAGTCGGCACGACCTTCGGCCTTGCGGCGATTCTCCTCTGACAGGACGGCCGCAATCATCGCCACCATATCCGTATGGCCTTCAAGATGAGCGGCCTCATGGAACGATCCGCCAAGGTGGGGTTCTTCAAGTGCGACATTGCGCAAATGCAGGAAATGCACACGGTCACCCAGGCGCTTCATCATACCTGGCAGGTCATTATCGGCGCGCGCGCCCAGTGAGCCAGTGCAAAGTGTGATACCGTTCGCCGGAATGTTTACTGCATCCATGACCGCTTTATAATCAGCTTCGGTGGACATGATGCGCGGTAGTCCGAGAAGAGGGAAGGGCGGATCGTCTGGATGGCAGCACAGACGCACGCCAAGCTCTTCCGCAAGCGGACTCACCTCTACCAGAAAGTCGATCAGGTGGTTTCGCAGGCGCTCCGGCGAAATATTGTCGTAATGGGCGAGATGAAGCTTCACATCGTCCATCGACATGCGTTCGGCAGCGCCGGGCAGACCGAAAACGACGTTGCCGGAAAGCTCAAGCCGCCGCTCCTCGGGCATCTCCGCAAAACGCTTGCGTGCAGCTTCGATGAGTTCAGGTTTGTAACTGTCCGATGCACCCTTGCGCTCGAGTAGAAACAGATCGAAGACGGCGAAATCGAGGGCGTTGTAGCGCATACAGGTCGCCCCGTTCGCCAGTTGATAGGCGAGATCGGTGCGTGTCCAGTCGAGGATGGGCATGAAATTATAACAGATGACTTCGATGCCTGCGTCACGCAGGTTACGCATCGATGTCTTCCAGTTCGAGATATGAGTTTTCCAGTCGCCCGTCTGACGTTTGATATCTTCTGAAACCGGAAGGCTTTCCACGACTTCCCATTTCAGTCCCGAAGGTTCGCCGTTCTTCATCCGGGCAATTTCGATCTGCCGTTTTTCGATTTCGGCGGGCGACCAGACGAATCCGGTCGCTACATGGTGCAGGGCGGTGACAACGCCTTCAACACCTGCCTGTAGCATATCATCGATGGATACGAGGTCCTTGGGGCCAAACCAGCGCCAGGTCTGTCTCATTTGTTCGTCTTTCTGTTTTCAGTACTAGGCTGACGCATCAGCGAAACTAATCTGAACCTTAACGGACCGCGTACGATCTGTAGCCGCCTGAAAGGCAGACAAGGCTTCTGTCAGGGGAATGGTTGCGGTGATGATCGGTCGAGGATCGATAGCTTTTGATCCGATAAGGCGTACGGCCTCGGCGAATTCTGTATCGAACCGCTGCGAGCCGACAAACTGGATTTCTTTACCCACCATGACGTTGAGAGGCAGGACGGTGGGTCCGCCGACGCCAACCTGTACGAGGGTACCGAGCGGTCGAAGGCAGGAAATTGCGTCGCCGATGGCCGGTGCTGCAGCAGAGCATTCAAATACCAGATCGACCTTGCCTTTGCCTTCCTGCCAGCGGGCGAGCCCTGTCGGGTCGGTTGCAATATTGACCGTATGATCTGCCCCCATGTGTGCGGCGACAGCCAGAGTGGCGTCCTGAATATCAGTCACAATGATTTCCGACGCGCCGAGTTGTCGCGCTACCGCCACGCAAAGGGCGCCGATCGGGCCTGCACCTGTCACCATGACGACCTTACCGACCAAGCTGCCTGCAATCGCTTCCCCACGATTGGCGGCATGAAGGCAAACTGCCAGTGGTTCAGAGCAGGCTGCGGCTCCCGGATCAATACCGTTCGGGACAGGAAAACACTGGTCCGCCGCAATCACTATCCTGTCGCGGAACATGCCTTGTTGGTGCGGGAGATACATTGCCGATCCCTTGAAGCGCATCGCACTGCAATGGCGCGTCAGACCCTGCTGGCAGAAACTGCAGGTGCCGCAAGGCTGCGAAGGGTTCATTGCAACGAGCTGACCCGGCACCAGCCCCGTCACTCCCTCGCCGAGAGCCTTGATGCGTCCCGAGGCCTCGTGACCTAGGATGATCGGTTCCCGGACACGGATAGTACCAATGCCGCCTTCCAACCAGTAATGCAGATCCGATCCACAAATCCCGCCTGCTTCGACCGCGACCAGCACTTCTCCTGGCCCTGGTGTTCCGACAGGCCGACTTTCGATCCTCAGATCGTCCTGCGCGTGAAGGCAGATCACGCGCGTGTTCGACAACTCAGTCATTTCCACCTCACGGCATCAGCGTGTTGGGCAGCCAGGTCGCCAGAGGCGGCATGTAGCTGACCATCAAAAGGACAATCAGATTGGTGATGATATAGGGAATGATCGCCCTGATCACCGGCGAGAGTGGGAGACGCGCAATATTGGATGCGACAAACAGGCAAACGCCGACCGGTGGTGTAGTCAGGCCGATCATAAGGTTCAGGACCGCAAAACACGCAAAATGAATGGGGTCGATACCGACTGCCAAGGCTAGAGCCTGCAATGGTACGAATAGAATGATCAGGGCTGCAATCGTTTCCATGAACATGCCGACGAACAGAAGCAGAATGTTGATCAGCAGGATAACGAGAAACTTGTTATCGGTGATGGAGAGAACCGCATTGGCCAATGTCTGCGGAATACGTTCGGCGACGAGAATCCAGCCGAACACATTGGCTGTGCCCACCAGTACGAGAATGCCTGCCGAACTGATTGCACTATCGATGATGATTTTCGGAATCCGGCTTACTGGCAGTTCTCTATAGACGAACAGCCCCACCACCGCTGCGTAAAGGCATGCAACCACTGCCGTTTCGGTCGGTGTCGTGATGCCGATCAGCAGGCCACCCACGATCAGTGCGGTCATTGCAATAGCCCAGATCGCTCCGGTGAATGACGACAGCAACTCTCGGGCGCCCTTCCAGTCCTCGCGAGGGAAGTTTTTCTTCTTGGCGATGAAATAGGTCGTCACCATCATGGCAAAACCCATCAGAACGCCGGGTACCGCACCTGCCAGAAATAACTTGCCGACCGAAAGGCCGGAGAGCGATCCGACGATAATCATTGGCACGCTTGGCGGGATCATCGGGCCGACAGTCGATGAGGCGGCTGTGACTGCAGCGGAGAAATCGGCCGGATAACCAACCTTCTTCATGCCGGGGATCATCATGCCGCCAACGGAAGCTACATCTGCGACTGCGGTTCCTGAAATACCGCCGAAAAGCATCGAGGCTGCGATATTGGCCTGTGCCAGCCCGCCGCGCATCCAGCCCACAAGGGCATTTGCAAAGCGAATAATCCGTTCGGTAATGCCGCCGGAATTCATAAGGTTACCAGCCAGGATGAACCCTGGAATACAGAGCAGAACAAAGCTGTCCATCCCGGCATACATTTTCTGCGGGATGACAACCAAGGGGATGTCCGCAAACAGAAGATAGGCCATCGAGGAAAGGCCCAATGTCACAGCTACGGGCAAGCCGATGGCAAGGCCGAGCACGAACGAGCCAAGAAGAAGGGTCAGACCCATCAATTTTCCTCCGAATTGGGGATAGGGCGCCCATCATGACGGCCCGAGAGCATTTCAATGATGCGCATCAGTGCCCAGAGACCCAGAGCGACGAGAAGAATGAACTGTGTTGCGTGGACGAAATCCATGCGCCAGCCAAGCGACGGGGCGGTCTGACGGCTGCCGATCATGGTGTAATCCCACGCAGCGGGCAGAAGAATAGCCGCAAAAGCCACCGTCAATGCGGCGCTGACCAGTCGCAAAAGCCACGGCATTCGTCCGGGAAGGCTTTCGCAAAGAAGGTCGACATTGACCATATCGCCACTACGCAGCGCGAGGCCCGCGCCGAGCGCACCAATATAGAGCAGGCAGAACCTGGTCAGTTCCTCGGTCCAGACTGGGGCGCTGCTCAAAAATGTGCGCGCATAGACCTGCAATAGCACCGCCCCCATCAATAAGAGAAATGCTGCCAGTATCAGAAGGCGACATATGCCTTCCAATCCTTTGAATAGTTTTGTCATGGTATCCTCGACGTGACAGCTGCCGGATTGGGTCCGGCAGCCCCATTATCTCAGTCGTTGAAAACCTGTTCGACCAGGGGACGGATTTCCTGCGGAACAGAGTTGATGACAGCGTCGCGGGCCTTGTCGGCAAAGGCAGCCTGATCCACGTCGACAAACTTCACGCCCCGGCCTTCGAGGTCGGTGACGAGTGCCTTTTCGTCAGCGATGAACAATTCGCGTTCGTAAGCCTGCGTGACCTTGGCAGCTTCCTGCAATGCAGCCTGATCGATCTCCGAAAGCTTGCCCCAGCTTCGTTCCGATATGGCCAGATAGATCCACGAGCGAACGTGTTCCGTCTTGTTGACGACTTTTTGGACTTCATAGAAGCCGCCAGACTTGAAAAGCGCGAGCGGGTTTTCCTGACCTTCGATAGTGCCGTTCTGGAGTGAGGTGAAAACCTCCGAGAAGGCCATCGGGGTTGGGTTCGCACCAAGCGATTGCCATGCGGCGACAAAGATCGGCACATTCGGCACGCGAACCTTGAAGCCTTTCAGCTCTTCCGGCTTTGTTATCTCGCGATTGGCTGAAAGATTGCGCGGGCCGCGTGCGAAATAGGTCAGCGGGCGAATGCCTGCCTTTTCGACGATCTCTACCTCGATCTGCTTTCCGATCTCGCCGGAGGCAATCTTGTCCATATGTTCAAGCGATTTGTATGCATATGGCAGAGCAAGCAGGGCTGCTTTTGGCGCCCAGTTCTGCAGGCTTTCACCGGTGATGGTCATATCGGCCGTGCCAAGCTGCATGCCGTTGATGACGTCGATTTCCTTACCGAGCGATTCATTCGGATAGACTTCGACGGCAACGCGCCCTTCGGTACGAGATTTGACCTCTTCCGCGAATTTCAGTGCCGCTTTGTGCCAGATATTCTCTTCATTGGCCAGATGGCCGAGCTTGAGTGTTACCTCCTGCGCCAGCGATGTTCCTCCCATGATAGCGAGAACAGCACAGGTTGCTGCCAGACGCGTAAGAATCCGAAATTTCATTGTTTCCTCCTCTGGATAATGTCTTTGCTGTTGCTGTGAACCCTACAGAAAATATTCGGGCCGCTCCTGTTCGATGACAGGCAAATCACTCAGAATTCCTCGCAGATGTCCTCGCATCGACTGTTCGGCCTGGATGGCATCGCCGTCCGCAATTGCTTCCACCACTGCGCGATGTTGTGCAATGAGGCGATCAACCGGGAAATGCATGCTGGAAAGAAACCGTACCCGGTCCATCTGAGCCTTCATCTCGACGACGACGCGCCAGGCTTTTCCCTTGTCAGCTCCCTCGGCCAGGGTGCGGTGAAATATTTCATCCGCCTCCATGAAATCCCGTGCAGACCCGCCAACGAGCTTTTCCTGACAAACGAGCTGGGCTCGCAACTCGGTAACCAACGTCTGATCAGGAGATTGGGCCAGAAGCTTAACGATGTCCGCTTCAACCGCTTCGCGCACGAAGCGCGCATCCATTACGGCCTGAAGTGAAATTTTCGCGACGAAAGTGCCTCGCTGAGGCCGAACCTCCAGCAACCCTTCATTGGCAAGCTTGATGAAGGCTTCACGCACAGGCTGACGGCTAACCCCATATTGCTGAGCCACATCGGCCTCGGAAATCCGGGTGCCGGGCGACAATGCATTATCAATGATGGCAGCCCGCAGCGTTGCATAAAGCTGATCGACCACACTGACGTGTTTCGGTTGCAACAATGGGCTTCGCATGATTTTGACTCCTCAAATTCCGGATATACCATACTACCATACCAGTCAATATAGGACGTGTTCATACGTCATCCGAACCAAATGATTCCAGAGCCGTCAAAATTGCAGATGTCGAGAAACAGCTAAACGAGTTACGAGAAAACGGGTTGAACCCAAGAAGTTGTGCCTGGATTTCCAGGCCGGATCGTTCCTGTTGACGAAGAGGCAGAAAAATATTGAAACAGCGGACGCTGACAAACCTATGTAACGAACGTCCTACTTGGTGGAGCCTTGAACACGAGGCTCTGGACGAGGTTGTAGCTGCAGCATACGGTTTGGCGATCGACTTGACGGAAGAGGACGTGCTTGCCGGCCTGTTCGCCCTCAACCAAGAGTCGGCAACTAAACACTAAGAAGGTTGTCGCTCCTCACGCGAAATGTTGACATTAATCGGATCGCTTAGTACCCAGAAGAAAGCTCGAAAATATGCTTGGAATCTCATAAGACGTTGTTTTCGTTTCTAATCTAAGCTCGCGCTGGTGTGCCTGTTTTCTCCCTCCGGTGCCCAAAAAAACCGCATGTCGCTCTTAATAGGGCAGAACGTCCGCTATCGCCATCTTGGAAGCCACAAGCTGATAGTCCATTCCTGGCCTCATTCCGGCCATTCACAAAATTGATGACCAGTTGGCGGTTCATATCTCGTTCAAGAGCAGGGATATAATGGTTATCGAGTGGGGCGATAATCTTGACTGACTTCAGTCTGCGGTGCTGAATGTCTGAGACATCGGAAACAACTCGGCTGGAAGTCGTCCTTTGAAAGTCCACCCATCTTTTGTACCAAAACCACCTTACTCCGTGAGATGTCCGAAGAAGGTATTTCCTGAATATTCTGAACGCAGCAATCCTTCTTCGCTAAGCCTTGGCATGAGTTCATCAAGCGCTAGCCGCATTGATCCGGTTGAGCCACCCGGCGCGGTTATGAAACCGTCGATCGCACCTGCTTCAAACCATTTACGAATGTCTTGGGCTGCATCATCAACCGTCCCGATTACCTGCCAATGCGCGGCACTGATGACCTCGGGTCTACGCATGAGATCATCAACCGAAAGCTCTTCACGCTGTAACAAACGCCGAAGCAATCCCGCATGGGTTTTGCTTCGGATCTTTTCTGGCGGGGGTGGTAGGTCGGTTGGTCGAATGAGACGATTTGCGGGCCATTCCGATAGGTCGAGGCCGGTCATTTCGTGGATGAATGCGATTTTTCGAGCGCGATCACCTCGCGCATGCGTGTAGGCGAAAAGTTCTTCCGCTTCTTTCCGCGTTGGTGCCAGATAGAGACTGAGACCGGGAAGCAGGCGAACGTCGTCCGACTTTCGGCCATGGAATTGCGCACGGTCACGAAGATTGCGGCGAAGATCGATTGCCGCTTCCATATCCGGGGTCGCGGAAAAGACGGCGTCGGCAACGGATGCCGCAAAGTCGCGCCCTGCCGGTGACGCGCCAGCCTGAATAAGCGGGATGGGAGCATCCTGAACAGAAGGGACATTGAGCGGACCTTTAACCCGGTAATAGGTACCGTCGTGATTTATCGGATTTATGGCTGCCGTATCTGCAAAGCGGCCGCTTTCACGATCACGTTTCAAGGCCGATCCAGGAAAACTCTTCCATAAATCACGCACGACGCTGGTAAATTCGGCTGCCCTTGCATAGCGTTCGTCGGATGAAGGCATTTCCGTCAAACCGAAATTCTCGTTGCCATCGAGTGCCGTGACAATATTCCACCCGGCCCGGCCATTGCTGAACCAGTGCAGGGACTGGACCTGACGGGCAACGACATAAGGCGGCATGAAAGTTGTCGATATCGTGGTCAGAAGACCGATATGCGAAGTCTCCCGCGCCAGCGTTGCCATGACGAGCGTCGCATCCATGCTGCCGAAGCCCGGAGTGGTTTCCATGATCTGATGGTTCATGAAAAGACTATCGGGACGGAATACGAAATCAAGTTTCGCCGCTTCCGCTCGCCGGGCGATGTCGACGTAAAAGTCCGACCCGAACGTCCCTTCGATGTTGCTGTCTGGATGCCGCCACCCGTCGCCACTCAGCCAGGTCGGTGCCAGCGACATACCAATGTGAAGTTTCCGTTGCGCACCCATTTCAGGCTCCCGTTGATGCATATAAAAAGCTGTGCCGGCCATGGATATGGCCGGCAGGATTGGTGGTTTTACTATGTATTTAGAACGTGCCCTTGATGCCGACGCCGAATGTGCGCGGCATGGTCATGCTTGCCTCGATGCCGCCAATGCCGCGGTTCTGCTGCAGATAGGTCGGGGTGCGCTCGTCGAAGATATTCTTCACATAGCCGTAAAGCTGCAATGATTCATGGAAATCATAGTTCACACGCGCATCGGCAATCGTATAGGCGTCCACGACATAGGTCGGTGTATTGGCAAGGTCGGAATAGTAGCCGTCAGTGTGGCGAACCTGTCCGGAGATATTGAGCTTTTCCGTTGCATCCCAGCTCGCACCGATGCTGAACATGTAGCCGGGAGATTTGGCGAACTCGTTGCCCTCATAGCTCACATTGCTCGAAATTTCGTCGATTTCGGTGCGGAGAATGCCAGCACTTGTCTTGATCGTCAGATTAGACAAAAGCTGATAGTCGAGCCCAATTTCAAGACCATAGGCATGAGCCTTTTCGGCATTGATCGTATAGGATTGTGCCACACCGGGAGAGACGACGACAGGAATGTTGTACTGGGCGTTTTTGAAGTCCATGTAGAACAGATTGCCTGTCAGCGTGAGCTTGTCGTCGAGCAGATTGGCGCGCGTGAACAACTCGTAGTTCCACAGTGTCTCATCCTCAAAAGGCTTCCATTGCCGCGAATTGAGATTGAGGGAAACCCCGCCGGGATTGTAACCCTTGCTGACCAAGGCTCCGATCGTCAGATCGGGGGTGATAGCATATGCCAGCGATACCTTTGGCAGGAGCGCGGAGAATGTTTCGTCGTAATCGAGTGGCGTCGGTGCCAGCGCCGATTTTCCGATGCGCTGTACACGATCCTGCTGGTAACGTAGCCCACCGGTCAACGTCCACTGGTCGTCGAGCCGGTAGCTCACTTCGGCAAAAAGCCCCAGATTGTCTTTCGTATCGTCAAACGTCGTCGTGCCTTGAAGCAGCATGAATTCGTCCGACTTGGTATTGGCATAGAAAATACCGGCGACACCGCTGATGACGTCTTCCTGCTCGCCAAACGTGATACGAGACTCATTGGAAATGTTCTTCTGATTGATATCGGCCTTGCCGTTATTCGCAATGCCGGTATGGCGATGCACCGACGAGGCGGAATATTGCGCCTGATTGTAGAATTTCACGCCGTTGCCGAAATCATAGCCGATATCAAGGATGCCTGTATCGGTAGCCTGCTTCCAGCTTGGCATGGTCGTGGTCAGATGTTCGAGCTCATCGAATGGTGCGGATGCTGCTTCCTGGCTTGGACGGTTGGATCGATTGTGAGAATAGGTCAGCTTTGCCGTAAGGCCTGGTATCTCCGCCGGTTCCCACAGCAGTTTCAGCCGTGCATTCAGCGCCTCGAAATCCTGATTTGTCTTTTCGGAAATGAAGTTGGGACTGATATAGTCAATGAAAGTATCGCGGCCCGAATAGTCGATCGCGAGGCGCGCTGCCAGCTCATCCTTGTAGATCGGACTGTTCAGCATGATTGAGGTGCGCTTGTTGTTGTAATTGCCGATCTCGACCTGATAAGCACCTTCACGCGTGAATACCGGGTCCTTGGTGTTCACAATGATCGCACCTGCAATTGCATTCGCACCTTGAGATGTCGTCTGCGGGCCACGGAACACCTCGATACTATCGAGGTCCCACACCGAAGTCGCGCCGAAATAGTATTCGTTATAATTCAGATAATGCCCATCGAGATTGATCGTGGCGCGTGGTACGGTGCCGCCCCAGAACACGTTCTGCCCTGTGTTTGGGCCCTGCGTATCCTGCCCGCGAATGATAGGAGCGCCGACATTGTCGGTATAGATGACGTTCGGGACGTTCGCGATCACTTCAGCCACGGATGAATCGCCTGTCTTTTCCTTGTCGATTTCCTTGGCCGAAATGACGGTAACAGATGACGCCGTGTTCTTGATGTCGCGCGCGACTTTTTCCCCTGTCACGACCACAGTATCAAGCACGATCGCATCGGAGCTGGCTTTCGCAGCCTCTTGGGCAAGCGCAGGCGTTACCACAAACACCGCCAGCGTGAGTGCACTGGCGCTGGACATCAAGCCACGATTCAAACGGATATTCATAAGTCGCCCCAAACATGAGTATATTAGTCATGTTCTGTTAAAGCATAAGGGCATCATTCCGCAATAAGGAATGCGTACCGCAATACAGTATAATATCAAGCCTCCGACGTGTGTTGCATGCCTGCAACAGTGAGGGAGAGCCCGCCCAGTCGGGCTCAAAATCCTCGAGCTTCGCCCATCGCATTCGCAATGCGGAGGGCATGACTTTCCAACGGCTTGTCGCTAAACATCGATTGGCTATTACCAAGGAGGAGGCAAAGCATTTGAACGAGAACGACCTGTCCGATGAGAGCGACACAACGAGTGAAAAACGCTCGGGTACAATACAGTCGGTTTCCATTGCTGCGCGCTTTCTCCGGATTCTGGCCAATGCAGAAACCGAGCTTGCGTTGGGTGAAGTCGCCCGGCGGGCAAAGACGGGCGGATCGACAGCGCATCGTTATCTGCAGAGCCTCGTCAAGGAAGGCCTTGCGAAACAAGATGCTGCAAGCGGTCTTTACGATCTGGGGCCGACTGCGCTGAGCATCGGCATAGGCGCCTTGAAACGTGTGGACGCTGTGGAGATTGCGGCGCAACACATGAAGGCCCTTTCGCAACGACATGCCGTCAGCGGCGGTGTCGCTATCTGGACAGATCGTGGCCCGACGCTCGTGCGCTGGTATCGAAGTGCGTATTTCTCGGTCAATCCGCTGGCGCTGGGAGACACATTGCCCATCGATAATACGGCTTGCGGCCTGGTTTTTCAGGCTTTTCTACCCAAGGCTATGGTCGATGCGGCGCGTAAGGTACAGCCAGCTCACTTTCGGGGCAGCCCGCCGACAAAGTCACTGCTGGAACAGGTGCGTAACGAACGATGGTCCGAAATGACCAGCCATCTTCTTTCAAATGTGACAGGGCAGGCCGCCCCGGTCTTCGACGCGCAGCGGGAAATCGTCTGCGTCATGACGACGGTGGCCGATCTTGGACAGTTGCGAAGCGAGGACGAGCGGAGAGCGCTCTTTCATGAAGCGTCACTGGTCAATCAGGCAACTGGCGGAAGAATCGTAGACGGGGAGGGTGGTGACGCCAGCGTTTGAAATGTCACGGAGATTGCGGGGTCGTTCCTCGGGGGACGACGAGCGGCGTTCCCGAAACCGGATCGGTAATGATTACCGATGCAAGGCCGAACACATCTTCTATCAGCTTTTCTGTAACGATCTCGGATGGAGCGCCTTCCGCCATGATCGCCCCGTTTCGCATGGCTACCAGATGTGAAGCATATCGGCAGGCATGATTGAGATCGTGTAGTACGGCAACGACAGTCCGGCCCTCGCGGTTAAGTTCCGCCAGCAATTCCAGAAGTTCGATCTGATGCGCGATATCGAGATAGGTTGTCGGTTCATCGAGCAGAAGGATAGGCGTTTCTTGGGCCAGCACAAGCGCAATCCAGACGCGCTGACGCTGGCCGCCGGAAAGTTCGTCGACTGAACGGTTGGCGAGGTCGGAAATGCGGGTGGCTTCCATGGCGAGTGCTACCGCTTTTTCGTCTTTCACCGACCATTGTCGCAGAAAGGACTGATGCGGATAGCGACCGCGAGACACCAAATCGGCAACGGTGATGCCATCGGGAGCAACCGAGGTTTGCGGTAGAAGACCGAGCCTGCGCGCAGCTTCCTTTGCCGGAAAATGGCTTATGTTACGGCCATCCAGCACGACTTTTCCACTGACCGGGGCAAGCAATCGTGACAAGGCACGCAGCAATGTGGACTTCCCGCAAGCATTGGGGCCGACGATGACGGTGAAAGACGCATCCGGAATAATAATCGACAAATTTTCGACGATGACCCGATCATCGTAGCGCAATGTAACGGCGTCCGCATGCAGGCGTTGCATCATGGCTGGTCGTCCCTGGAGGAAATCACGTGGCTGTTCGTATTGCATTGTAGAACGCATTCTGCAATATGGAGTAATCAGCTCCAGTTTTCGGGGCCGAAGCAGACCGCTCGCTCCTTGTTCGATAACGGCGCAGTGTTTTCCCATTCGAAACGCTGGCTGGTCGCGCGTTCGTTCGGAAAGCTTTCCATCTGAAGATTTCCAATTTGCGTCGGTGGAGAATAGCCATGCAAGCTGCACGTCCGATTTTCTTGCTTCTCGCCAGCATGGTCATTCTGTTTTCTCCACTTCGGACGGTCATGGCCGCCGAACAGGTCTGGCCACGTACCGTAAAGCATGAAGCGGGCGAACTCGTACTGAAAACCAAACCCATTCGCATCGTATCGACCACACCCAGCATAACCGGTATTCTGCTGGCCATGGGCGCTCCTTTGGTTGCGACAGCCGCGACGACCCCGAGCCCGCTGACAGATAATAAGGGCTTTTTCCTTCAATGGGCAGAAGTCGCCGATGAGCGGGGCGTCGAAGTGCTATATCCCAATCTCGAATTCGACATGGAAGCCATTATCGGGGTTGAACCGGACCTGTTGATCGCGTCGGCGACCGGAGCGGACAGTGTCGTCCAACATTACAGCGAATTGGAAGCGCAAGGCATTCCGACGCTGGTCGTCAATTATTCTAACCAGAGCTGGCAGGAGATTGCTACTGAGCTCGGCACGGCGTTGGGGTTGGAAGATGAGACCGGCGCGACGATCGCTCGTTTCGACACCAAGGTTGCAGAGGTGGCTGCGACGATTGCGCCGCCCAGCGAACCGGTCACAATCGTCGGCTACAATATCGGCAACAGCTACTCGGTCGGCAGAATTTCAAGCCCGCAATCACAACTTCTGCAAGCATTGGGTTTCAAGGTCGATGGCTTGCCCGACACAGTAGCCAAGGATGTCACACGCCGGTCCGATTTCGATTTCATTTCCCACGAGAACCTTTCAGCAGCGATCACCGGCAAGAGCATTTTTCTTTTGCGCGGCTCACAAAATGACGTCCAGGCATTGCTGGAAGATTCAGTACTGGCGAACCTTCCCGCGGTCCGCGATCATAAAGTCTATCCTCTCGGACCATCTTCTTTCCGTATCGACTATTATTCCGGTCTCCAGATGATCGAGGCTGTTGCGTCCAATTTTCGCAAATGACGTCAAACGGGATACAATTCGTCATGCCGTTGCAGAAGCGGCGTGTTCGGGGCCTTATTATTGCCGCCGCCATTTTGGCCGCAATGGCGCTTTGCAGCCTTGCTCTGGGCTCCCGGTCAATCGCCCTTACCGACACCGTCCATGCGCTATGGCAACCTGATTTTTCGAACAACGAACATCTTGTCATTCGCGAACTGCGTTTCCCGCGCACCATCGTTGCAATCATCGCAGGGATGGCTTTTGGAATCGCTGGCGCTATCATGCAGGCTGTAACGCGCAATCCGCTCGCCGAACCAGGATTGCTGGGGATCAATGCAGGTGCAGCTGTCGCGGTCATTCTGGGGATCGTGACCTTTAACCTGACGACGATGGCGCAATACGTCTGGTTCGGATTTGCGGGTGCTGGTCTGGCAGGAATTGCCGTCTTCATTCTCGGAGACGCCCACGGCAAGGCGAATAATCC
The DNA here is from genome assembly GCF_038433355.1 of Brucella cytisi. Taxonomy (NCBI): domain Bacteria; kingdom Pseudomonadati; phylum Pseudomonadota; class Alphaproteobacteria; order Hyphomicrobiales; family Brucellaceae; genus Brucella; species Brucella cytisi. The sequence continues at coordinate 12,964 of NZ_JBCAUP010000032.1, read as the reverse complement.
CGTGCAACTAGTGCTGGCCGGAGCCGGATTGTCGGTTGTGCTTGCGTCGGTTACGGGCATTGTTGTCATCAATGCACCGCTCGCTGTCCTTGACCAGTTTCGTCACTGGGCCGCAGGCTCCGTTGAAGGGCGCGGCCTTGATGTCGTCGCCATTCTGGTTCCGGCAATCACCGCTGGGCTTGCCGTGGCGATGTTGATCGCCGGTAACCTGAATGCAATAGCGCTAGGCAGGGATTTTGGTGCTGCGCTGGGCGTCAACCTGCATGTAACCTGGCTTCTGGCCTGTCTTTCCGTAATGCTTCTGGCAGGTTCCGCCACCGCAGGGGCTGGCCCTGTCGCGTTCGTCGGACTGGTTGCGCCTCATCTGGCCAGGACCATCACCGGACCGGACTATCGTTGGATACTGCCATACTCCGCATTGCTGTCGTCCATCCTTCTGCTAGGCGCTGACATTATCGGCAGGTTGATTGCAGCACCTTCAGAAATTGCGGCCGGGATTGTCTCCATGTTGATCGGCGGGCCGTTCTTCATCTTTGTCGTGCGCAAATTCCGGCTGACGAAACTATGAGCTGTTCAATGAATATGTTGCGAATAGGTCCTGTTTCTGTTCGCTGGAAATCGCGCCCATTGATGATCTGCTGCCTCTTGCTTGCAGTCATCCTGTTGCTTGCGGTTTTCCATATCGCAACAGGTACAATGTCGTTTAGCTCTTCCCAGGTCGTCTCGAGTCTTCTTGGCGGAAGCGACAATGCGACCGCCGACCGCATAATCCAGCGCGTACGTTTGCCTCGCCTTGTCACAGCCTTGTTTGTGGGGGCTTCACTCGGCATGGCAGGCTCGATCTTCCAATCAATCTCGCGCAATGCCCTTGGCTCGCCCGATGTGATCGGTTTTACGACAGGTGCTGCAACGGGCGCAATCGCACAGATCATATTGCTCAATGCCGGTCCGCTTGAAACAGCGCTTTCAGCCGTTGCAAGTGGGATGGCGGCGGCAGTCCTTGTGTTTGTGTTGGCTGTCAAAGGGCGCCGGACAGGCGGCTATCGGCTCATCCTCGTCGGAATCGGTGTGGGGGCCGTCCTTTCGGGCATCAACACTGTACTCCTGGTCGCGGGCGATCTGGACCAGGCCGCGTCGGCCCAACTCTGGTTATCTGGATCGCTCAATACAAGAAGCTGGGCACATGCTGTCCCGGCGATGGCCGGATTTGTGGTAACCGTGCCGCTGGCACTTTACTACGCCAAATCCACCAATCTCTTGGAGATGGGCGATGATGCGGCATGCCAGCTTGGCATTCAGCCCGAGCGTACGCGTCTGATGATGGTACTCGTTGCGGTCACCCTGACATCTGTTGCTACCGCATCAGTCGGTCCGATTGCCTTTGTCGCTCTCGCCGCGCCACAACTGGCCCGACGTCTGACCGCGAATTCTAGTTTCCCGCTGATATCGGGCGCCCTTATGGGGGCTACCCTTCTGGTCGGCGCTGATTTGTTAAGCCAGCATGTGCCGTTCGGCATCAAAATGCCGATTGGTCTTACGACCGGACTGTTGGGGGGATTTTATCTTCTTTGGATTCTTGCTTGCCACAAAAAACGCGTTTAGTTGTACTTGAGAAGCAACGTAAATTAGCCAAAAAGACAAATCACTACTGAAGCTGTGTTCTACGACAGCCGACGTCTAAAACACTCATAAGTTTCATAATTGAGGTTAGGTGGCATCAAAATTGGTGCGCTTTCTATTGTAATGATGCCGCCCCGCACCTGCGTTTCGTCGGCATTGATATGATACGATCGTCGATCCGACGGTTCAGCCCGAAAACGATAGCGCCTATTCTCGGTCCATCAGATTCTGAAGGAGTGGTGGAATGCGCGGCGCGGATATTTTGGTCCAGATGTTGATTGGCTATGGTGTAGAGACAATCTTCGGGGTGCCGGGCGATACCAACGTGCCGCTCTATGAAGCCCTGCAGCAGCGCGAAGGCGAAATCCGCCATGTCATGGCGCGTGATGAACGCTCTGCCGGTTATATGGCGGATGCCTATGGTCGTTTTACCAATAAGCCCGGTATCTTTGAGTGTCCGTCGGGTGCGGGCGCAATGTATTCGCTGCCGCCTGTCGCTGAATCAAATGGATCGTCGATACCTGTTATCCTCCTGACCATTGATATTCCTTTGCCGGGAGAAGGGCGCGGTGTTCTCACTGAGCTTGATTGCGCCAAACTGTTTGAGCCTGTGACCAAGCTCTCCGTTCAAGTGAAATCAGCGGAGAAATTGCCGGAAATCATCCGTCGTGCGTTTCGCGTCGCCTGTTCTGGAAAACCAGGTGCCGTACATCTCCAGATCCCCGAGGATATGCTTCTCGCTGAGGTCGATCCCGCACGTATTTCACTGCACATCGAAGAAGAATGCAAAACTTTCCCGGCGTTTCCGACACTGCCGCCAAAACAGAAGCTGCATGAACTGCTTGAACTGATTGCAAAGGCGGAACAACCTCTGATCGTTGCTGGCGGCGGTGTCAATCGCGCCAGAGCGGGCGATCAGATTTCAAGGCTGGCCGAGAAGTACGACATTCCAATGTGCACAACGATGACGGGGCAGGGCGCGATTGATGATGATCATCGTCTGGCAATCGGGGTTATCGGCGACAATGGTTATCATCCCCATGCCAATTGGGCGTTGGAACATTCTGATTTTACCCTGTTTGTTGGATCACGCATCGGTTCCGTTGTGACGATTGGCTGGACCTTTCCCAAGTTCACGCTTAATCGGCGTCTTGCACAGATTGATATTTCGCCCGAGATCATGGCCAATAATTATGAGAATTTGCTCTCCATTCAGGGCGATGCATTGCTGGTTCTTGAACAACTATTGCAGATCGAGCTGACGATTGAGCCCAAAAAACACGATGGCTGGATCGAGGAGTTGAATGCTCGTAGACGTATATTCTGGGAACATGCCGAGGAAGCTTTGAATGACGAGCGTGTGCCGTTGCGTCCAGAGCGAGTTGTGCGTTCCTTCAATGATGCATTGAGCCAATCGGGACAGCCAGCCCTGATTTATTCTGATGCCGGCACACCGACGCCCTACATGACACGTTTCTTGAAGATCAGCGATCAGGAGACACGGTTTGCCATTCCGCGTGCTTTTGGTGGCCTTGGATCTGCACTTCCTGCCACGGTCGGTGCTTGGTGTGCCGATTCAGACAAGCGTCCCATCGGACTGTTCGGTGATGGTTCTTTCGGCATGACGGTAGGCGAGCTTGAAACGCTTGTTCGTTTGCAGGTGCCAGCGATCCTTATCCTGTTCAACAATGCGACATTTGGCTGGATCAAAGGTTTGCACAGGTTGAAAGGACACAATCAATGCTTTGGCGTTGATTTTCTTGCCCCCAAAGGTCAAGCAATCGCCGAAGCCTATGGCCTGAAAGCATGGACGGCAAAAACCGCCGATGAGGTTGATGTAGCCTTGGCGGAAGCTTTCGCGTGGAAGGATGGCCCTTGCTTTGTCGATATCCATGTTGAATCGATCGCTGACCGTGTGCCGCCGGTCTATTCATGGCTTTTAAAGCGCGGTGAAGATCCACTCAATCTGAAACCGCTTGAACGCTCCTACGTCTGAGCCGTTTTTGACTGCCATTATTTACGACGCCACAGGCAGAGAATGTCTGTGGCGCTTTGCTTCAGTAATAAACCAATCGCGGAACAGCCGGACATTTTTCGAACCCTGACGTGCCTGCGCTGAGCAAAGAAAATAGCTTTCGCCAGATGTCTGCACGCGCTCAAGTGCAAGCTTGAGTTTTCCGGAGCGCAATTCGTCCCGCACAAAAATTCTGGGCGCGATTGCAAGCCCCATACCTGCAGCAGCACATTCGATAATAACGTCATGCGTTGGCAGACGCGGACCAAAAATGCGCTTGTTGTAATGAATACCCGCGCCGCGCAGCCAATGCAGCCACAGGCTGGGTCTGTTTGAGTTCTGAATCAAGGGGAAGTCCAGCAATTCCACATCTCCCGACAGTCCGTTTTCGGGCACGATATCTGGCGATCCAATCACGACAAGCTCTTCAGGAAACAGCAGATGGCTACGCACATTGGCCCAGTTGCCGATGCCGCGCAGCACAGCAAGATCGAGATCGGACTTCCCCCAGTCGAGATCGTGCGAGCACGGAAACACTTCAAACCAAATCTGCGGATGAGATCTCGCAAAGGTGCTGATAATGCCTGGCGCCCATTTTCGCATCAATGTCGGCGGCAAGCCGACTTTGAGCAAGCTCTGCGTTTTATACCCGCGCACTGCATCCATCGACACTTCTTCGAGCTTTGCCAGAATGCGCGAAACTTCCTCATAATAGTTCTGCCCTTCTTCGGTCAGAACCAGCCGTGGTCCAGCACGTTCAAACAGTTTAAGCCCGAGAAAAGATTCAAGATTTTGTATCTGACGGCTGACACCGCTTTGTGTCATCCCAAGATTTTCCGATGCGCGTGTGAAGCTTAGATAGCGCACCGAAGCATCGAAAGCGTGCAGAGCCGAAAGAGATGGGAGAAAGCGGCGCATTGGGTAACCTCAGAATTTCATCATGAGTTTAAGTCATGCTTAATCCAATTTTCAATGCTTTTATTTGATGAGAAAGCGCCGCATTCTCATTAAAAATAAACATAAGGGAACACGATGGACTACGGTGATAGTATCGACCGAAATCTGGTCAGTATACTGGAGGAAAACGCACGTCTCCCGGCGAGTGAATTGGCGCGGCGCGTGGGTCTTGCCCGGTCGAGTGTTCAGGAGCGGATAGGCCGTCTGGAGCGTCGCGGCGTCATATTGGGATATCGGGCTATCGTTCGCCGGGCAAAGGACGACAACAGCATTTCGGCCTATCTGTTTATCACGGCCTCGCAACGCATTGTGCAGCGTCTATTTGCAACGTTGCATGCCTATCCGGAAATCCTGACCGCTGATGCTATTAGTGGCCCGGCCAACATATTGTGCCGGGTTCATGTAGGGTTTCTCGAAGATCTGGAAGCACTCATCGAGGAGCTCGCACAAATCGAAGGGATCGAGAACGTCAGTTACTCGGTAGTACTTTCCAATAAGTTTAATAGAGAAAGCAGTCTGGTGCATTCAAGCGCTCAGTAATGCTCGATTCAAAAAGAGGGAAACAACAATGAATAGACGTAAGTTTATCCAGACAACGCTTTTGGGTGGCACGGCGGTCATGCTTGCTCCCGGCTTTTCGTGGGCTGTCGAAGACGGTGCGGCACTGAAATCCATCAAGGACCGGGGTGCCCTGCGTATCGGTGTGTTCAATGGTACTCCGCCTTACTATCAAAAAAATCTCGCCACCGGAGAATGGGACGGCTTCTGCGTTTCCATGGGCAGGGATTTGGCGGAATATATTGGTGTTCCTCTCGAAATGGTCGAAACCACTTGGGGTAATTCCGTTATGGACCTTCAGGGCGGTAAAATCGACATCATGTTTGCCCTCAGCAACAATCCTGAGCGCGCGAAATCCGTCGATTTCACCGAAGCAATGATGGATAACGTTTTCACCGTCATCACCAGCAAGGACCGCGAGGTCAAAAATTGGGAAGAATTGAACAAGCCGGAGATCCGCGTCACAGTTGATCTCGGTTCCACACAGGATCTCTTCGCCCGCAAGACATTGCCCAATTGCACGCTCGTTGCGCTCAAAGGTGCGGATGAAACAGTTATCGCACTACAGTCTGGCCGGGCAGATGCGATTGTGCAGGTTGCGCTGATGTCGGTGGTGACGGCGCACAAGCTTGGCGACAAATTTAAGGTTTTTGTTCCGGAGCCGCTGGATAGCCAGCCAACGACGATTGGTGTACGCAAAGACGAAAAGGGCGAATTCCGCGACTACGTCGATGTTTGGCTTAAAAAGCGCCGGGAGGAAGGCAAGGTCAATGAATGGATCGTCAACAGCTTGTCGCTTGTTGGCGTGCAGCCATCTGACCTGCCGCCAACTTTGAAGTTCTGACGCGTCAATCATCATGCAGCATCAGCAAAGGTCACTCGGTGTCATCATGCTTGACACCGGCTTTCCGCGTCCGTCTGGAGATGTCGGCAATCCGGCATCCTGGGAGATGCCAGTGCGTTTCAAAAAGGTAAGCGGAGCTTCGCCCGATAAAATCATCCGACAGGGTGGTGCCGGGTTGATCGAAGACTTCCTCATTGCGGGTGAAGCCTTGATTGCGGAGGGCTGCGGCGCACTGGTGACGTCTTGCGGCTTCATGGCCAGACATCAAAGTGTTCTGAGCACAAAGCTTTCTGTGCCGATTGCGACATCCAGTTTGCTTCAATTGCCAATGGTCAGCACACTGATCGGACAGGAACGCAAAGTGGGTGTGATCACTTATGACGATGCGGGCCTTGATGATGCGATCTTCGCTGCTTGTGGCGCCGACGTCAGCACGCCACGAATTGGCATGCCAGACGGTGGAGCGTTTCGTGAACTGATCGAAGGTAGTGGAACTTATGATCGCGTCGCGCTTGAAGCTGAAATCATACATGCGGCGCAAGAGTTGAAGTCTCGCGAACACGACCTTGGTGCCGTTGTTCTTGAGTGCACAAACATGCCGCCATTTGCACAAGCCGTCGCAAAAGCATGTGGCTTGCCAGTGTTCGATGTCCTGTCGCTGGGGCATTGGCTGTTCAGCTCAACGTCTTCCCGTGCCTTCGCCGGGATGTCAGAAAGAGTGAATTAATGGACTATCAATGGGACTTTTCCGGCCTTTGGCAGTATCGGGGATTATTCCTCCAGGGCCTGGCCTACACGGTCGGTTTTACGATTATAACCGTACTCTCGGGTATTTTCGTTGGAACCGTCTTCGCTCTGGGTAGGCTTTCCGGCAAAAAGATTATCACAGTCCCCATCATGACGGTTGTTGAAGTTTTCCGCTGTACGCCAGTGCTGGTGCAACTGGTTTGGTGCTACTACGCACTCCCGATGCTGATCGGATTTGAAATTTCGCCGGCCATGGCGGCTTTCATTACGCTTACCTTCTATGGTGCTGCATTTTATGCGGAAATCATTCGTGGTGGCATCGTTTCCATTGATGCGGGGCAATGGGATGCAGGACGTGCAATCGGTATGCGCCGCGGTCAGCTCATGGGCAAGATCATTCTGCCACAGGCACTGCGCCGCATGGTGCCGCCATTGGTCAACCAGTCCGTGCTTCAACTCAAGAACACATCGCTTTTGTCGGTTCTTGCTGTGCCTGATCTTCTTTATCAGGGCCAGCTTGTTACCTCGGCAACCTATCGGCCGCTTGAAACCTACACCCTGATTGCAGTGCTGTATCTCGCTGTTCTCTTCCCTCTGACGCGGCTCGCTCATGGGCTGGAAGGCAGGTTGAAATGATGAACCGTATCGAGCGAACCGTCATTGTGGGGGTAAGCTATGAATGCTGAACCGATGATCGAAGTGCGCGGACTGAAGAAGTCTTTCGGCGACATCGAGGTGCTGCGCAATATCAGCCTCACAGTTGAGCGCGGACAGGTGGTTGCGCTGATCGGACCAAGTGGCTCCGGTAAATCAACGCTACTGCGCAGTCTCAATCTGCTTTCGCTGCCCGATGCGGGTTATATCGCAATTGGTGAGCAGAAGATAGATTTCTCGTCCGGGAACCTGTCGCTCAAAGACAAATATCTCGCGGCATTCCGCGCCAATACCGGGATGGTGTTCCAGAACTTCAACCTGTTTCCGCATATGAGTGTCCTCGACAATGTCATGATCGGGCCGGTTACAGTTTTGAAGCAGGACAAAAAGGCAGCGCGTCAACTGGCTATGGAACTGCTGGAGAAGGTTGGGCTTGCAGCTCGTGCAGATGCCAGACCTGAACAGCTGTCAGGCGGTCAGAAGCAACGTGTGGCGATTGCAAGGGCGCTCGCCATGCGCCCTGATGTGATGCTGTTTGACGAGGCAACATCGGCTCTCGATCCGGCGCTGGTCGGAGAAGTTCTGGCGGTCATCCGACAACTGGCCGAGCAAGGTATGACGATGATCCTTGTGACCCATGAAATGGCCTTTGCTCGTGATGTCGCTGACAAGGTCATCTTCATGCAGGACGGTTACGTCGTTGAAACCGGCGATGCTCGTCAGGTGATCAATGAGCCGCATGAAGCCGCAACCCGAGAATTCTTAAGCCATTTCCATGGCGGTCTCGCATAAATGCACGCGCAGAACGGATAAATGTCATGACAGGCAATGTTATTGTCGTCGGGGCTGGCATTATCGGCTCCACAACCGCCTTGCGGCTTGCTGAGGCTGGCCTGAAGGTAACGCTGTGCGATGGCTCAGAACCGGGCGGTGAGCAAAGTGCAAGCTACGGCAATGGTGGCTGGATTAGCCCGGCTTCGATCATTCCAATGAGTATGCCGGGACTATGGCGGCAGGTTCCTGGCTTCCTGCTTGATCGCAACGGGCCGCTCACACTTGATTGGAAATCGGTTCCAAGGCTGGCGCCATGGTTGATGCGCTTTTTGCTTGCGGGTGCCACAAAATCACGGGTGACAAAAACTGCAGCCAAGCTCAACTGGTTGCTTAATGATGGGCCGACACGCCATCTTGAGCTCGCCAGAAAGACGGGTCAGGAGCATCTGATTGTGCAGAAGGGTTTGCTTTACGCCTATCCTGATCGTGCTGCCTTTGAGGTCGAGGCGCTCAGCTGGCAATTGCGCCGTGATAACGGCATTCTGTTCAATGAATGGCAGGAAGCGGAGCTGCGCGAACGTATCCCTGCTCTTGGGAGTGACTATCGTTTTGCCATTCATGTGACGGAAGGCGCGCATTGTCTTGATACCGGAAGTTATGTTGCGGGTATCGCAGCGCAGGCTGAAAAGACAGGTGTTCGTTTCATTCGAAGTAATGTCGTCAGGGTACTTACCGATGTTTCGCCGCGTGTTGTGCTCGATAATGATGAGAGTATTGCCGCTGACCATATTGTGCTGGCAGCAGGCATCCATTCCGGGTGTATCATGCACGATCTTGGCATGCATGTGCCCATGCAAAGCGAGCGCGGCTATCATGTAACCTTGCCGATGAATGAGCTTCCTTTCGATATCCCGATCATGCCGAGCACCGGGCGAATGGGAAATACGCCAACCAATATGGGACTGCGGCTTTCCGGACAGGTTGAATTGGCAACTGTGAAGAAAGCTCCGGATTGGCGACGCTCGGAGGTGCTGCTCAAACACGCGCTGGTGAGTTATCCCAATCTGGCAAAGCACGATTTGCAGCATATGAAACTCTGGATGGGGCATCGGCCATCGCCTGCCGATGGGATTCCGGTGATTGGCAAACTCACACGCCATACCGGAATTATCGCAGCTTTCGGCCATGGCCATATCGGGATCGCCGCTGCGCCCAAGACTGCCGATATGGTGCTCGATGAAATCAATAACTTACCTTCCGAAAGCGCTCGCGCCTTCTCGCCCGCGCGCTTCGGCTGCTAATTATCCTGAATTCAAAGGAATGAAACTATGATGCTCAAAGGTGGCTACACCAATTATGGCCAGCAGATTGGTGTGCTGATGCTGGACACGATTTTTCCTCGTCCTGCTGGCGATATCGGCAATGCGCTGTCCTATGATTTTCCTGTGCGTTACAAGACAGTAAGAGGTGCGCATGCCACACGCATCATGGGCAATAATCCCGATCCAAAACTGATCGATCCTTTCATCGAAGCCGCGCGCGAACTGGAAGCGGAAGGTGTACGCGCCATCACCACAAGCTGCGGTTTTCTTGGGCCGTTTCAGAAGGACATCGCCGCAGCGGTTAACATTCCGGTCTTCACCTCATCCTTGATGCAGGCACCGATCATTCACGCAATGCTGGCGCCAGGCAAAGTCATCGGCGTTTTTACCGAGCGCGCGCATCATATGAATGACGAACACTTCAAAGGAGTTGGCTGGTCATCTGAGGCCATTCCCGTACAGGTGCAGGGAATGAAGCAGAATGCTGAGTTTCCACAGACCTATATTGAAGGTCGCGATTATCTCGACACGGAAGTGTTGAAGGAAGAAATGCTGGAAATGACGCGAGAATTTATGGCGAGCTGTGAAAATCCCGGAGCGATCTTGTTTGAATGCACGAATATGTGCCCGTTTTCATCCTACGTTGCGGCTGAATCCGGTTTACCAGTGTTCGACATCAACACGCTGATCAACACTTTCTATCTGGCAACAAATCCACGTCGTTACCTTTAAGCGCAACCCAGCAATCAATAAAGTCAGCGATCCAAAAGTTGAATCTGCTCAAGCCTTTGTTGCGCCGTGGAAAAAAGCCCATCTCCCGTCAAAGCGGCTATGTATTCGTACCTTAATGCGCGGGCCTACAGTTAAGGGAACGGCAGATAAAATCAAATTGGTCACAGGCAGATTTCAACGGGATTTTGGGCGCGTATGCAGAAGAGGTGTAAACTGCGATATTGCGATCCGCACCTACGCAACATGTCCTTCGGCCCCGTTCCAAAGCTGACCTGGTACGGGGTGGCGAAAAAGAAGCTCGATCCGATACCGCGCGGTATTTTGAGGGTGTTGGGATGTTTGCCGCTGGAAACATGCAGAAATCCGCTCGCAGCTGCAGGGATGTCCCCGAAGATTCGCGGAATCGAAGGTATGTCGGAAGCGGATTTTTGCGACATCGAATATCGGTCCTAGGAGCAGGCGGAGTGATCGAGTATTCCGGCACGCTTCGCAGAAGCAAGGGAGCGTAACGGATTGTGACTTACGGTTTGGGAATGAAGTCATAGGTGGTCGGAATCCTGGGATGAACACGCGGCTGATGCCAAGAACTTGGACATCGGATAGGGCAAATTTTTCGATGCGTCGTTCCCGCTCATTGAGGTGCTGAGGTGATTCTTTAAAAGTAAGCACTCAACAATGGGAGAAAGTGGACACGAATGAAGACAAGTGATTATGGCATACGGCCCGGAACACTCGCCGATCTCTCACTATTAGCCCACTACGACTTTTCATTTGAAGTTCGAGATGAGATTGTTGATCCATTTGAAAAAATGGATTCCGTTCCGCTGAGGCAGCCGTATCGCAAAGATTATGGCTTTGATGAAACTGATCTGACAGAATATCTAATAGGACCCGGCAAGCAACTTTTCGTTGCGGTTCTGAATGATATTCCTATTGGGTATCTTGCTATTAGCGAAGGCTGGAACAAGTACGCTGTGGTGGAGGACGTCGCGGTTGCCGCTGGCAATCGACAAGGAGGGGTCGGAAGGCTTTTAATGGATGCTGCGGTCCATTGGGCCAGAGACACAGGATTGGCAGGCGTCCGCCTTGAAACCCAATCGACAAATATTTCTGCGTGCCGGTTTTATAGCAACTACGGGTTTTCATTAGGCGGGTATGACAGGTTTCTGTATCTTGGCCTTTATCCCGAAACACGAGAAATAGCGTTGTTCTGGTATCTGCATTTTTGAAGCTAAGGGCGCTGTTTCCGAGCTTTGATTGCACGAACCCACGTGTTTTTGAACACTACCACGCCGATGCCCAACGCAGCGGCGCCAAGGACGATCATGCCAATCGCAACGCCTTGGTCTCCGAATTGCTGATATAGCCATCCAGACTTCTCGACTGCTTGGGATGGATTTCCAAGACGGAGTGAACCCTGAATGAGTGCTCCGAAACCGACAATCAACATGCAAACGCTTCTAATCATGGCGTGCGAATAACAGGCGGACGGGCAAGAATCTAGGCATACTACCTTGGAGCCGCTGTCACGGGCTTTGATGCGCTAGATTTGAATATGAATGGTACCCGTACCTTACCCACTATCGAAGTCTGGTAAGGCTGACATCTTTTGACGGCCTCCATTGCCGCCAATCCTACGATATAGTTGGTGAATCCACCTGATTTTACCAACTCAACATCAGTCGCCTTGCCGTCTTTATGAAGCCTGAACTCGATGACTGCATTCCCGGTCTTGTTAAGAGGCATTCTGAAGCACTTACGGACCTGACTTGCTAAACAGAAGGATTCCTCGCGGCTTGGCGGTCCTTTTGCCATCGAAACACTTGGGGCGAGTGTTATGAGCAATGCGGCGCAGTATAGAAAAATCTTCATGAGGAAGTCCCTCGATGTAACCGTTCGGCGGGCAGGCCTTAGAGCGTTTCCGTTTTTCTCTGAATCGAATGCGCTTCCCAAATCAGTTTTGTTCTGATTCACTGATGCTGGCTGGATGGAGGCCAGCGTTGGATGACCGCACCGATATCGAATGATCTTCGAGAGCGCGTTATTGCCGCCGTGCTGAGTGGCGAAAGCGTTCGTTCAGTGGCGACGCGGTTTGAAATTGCCGCATCTTCAGTCGTAAAATGGTCCCAGCGCCATCGTGCGACCGGATCGGTTCATCCCGGCAAGATGGGCGGCCACCGCAAGCGGATACTCGAACCGCATCGTGATATCATTGTGCAACGGCTCGCCGAGAACCCACACCTGACACTCCATGGCCTGAAGGCGGCGTTGACCGAGCGGGGTATTTCCGTCTCGCACAATACGATCTGGGAATTCATTCGCAGTGAAGGGCTGCGCTTCAAAAAAAACACTATTCGCCCTTGAGCAAGCTCGTGCCGACGTCGCTCGCAAAAGACAGCGCTGGAAGACCCTGCAAAATCACCTTGATCCCGAACGGCTGGTCTTCATTGATGAGACCTGGATCAAGACCAACATGTCGCCGATCAGAGGCTGGGGTCCAAAAGGCAAGCGACTGCGGGCATTTGCACCGCATGGCCACTGGCGCACGCTGACATTCCTGGGCGCTTTGAGAAACGATCAGCTTACAGCACCCTGTGTCTTCGACGGACCGATGAACGGCCAGTGTTTCCGCGCCTATGTCGAGCAGCAGTTGGTCCCGGTGCTCAAGCCAGGCGACATTGTCGTCATGGACAATCTCGGCAGCCATAAGTCGGCAACCATCCGTCAATTGATCAAAGCCGC
>NZ_JBCAUP010000031.1:7500-64046 GCF_038433355.1 Brucella cytisi | reverse complement strand
GGCGCTGGAACCATTCTTAAAGCCAATATGACGCCAGAGAAGGAAGCAGCCTATCATGCCGGTCTGCGTGAATGCCTGCAGGCTGGACTGGATGTCTTGCGTAAAGGTGGCAAAGCACTTGATGCTGTGACGGCGTCTGTGATTGCTCTGGAAGAAAATCCGCTCTTCAACGCTGGTCATGGGGCTGTTTTCACGACGGATGAAACGCATGAGATGGATGCGGCCATCATGGATGGTGCAACACGGGCATGCGGCGCCATCTCCGGAATTTGCGGGCCGCGCAATCCTGTTCTGGCCGCGCGTGCGGTCATGGAGCAGACCGAGCATGTATTTTTTGCAGGCGAAGGGGCAAAGCGATTTTGCGAAGCTGCGGGTCTGGAAATGATGGCGCCGGAGTGGTTCTCGACGGAGCAGCGTCGCAAGGCCTTGCATGACGAAATGGCACGTCGTCGCAGTGGTGCTGCCGATGATGGCGATCCTGCCCGCAAGCATGGCACTGTCGGGGCCGTTGCGCTGGATCGTTTCGGTCATCTGGCGGCAGCTACCTCCACGGGCGGCATGACCGCCAAGACCCCGGGACGCGTTGGTGACAGCCCGGTCATTGGTGCTGGAACCTGGGCGGATGACGAGACGGTAGCGCTTTCCGCCACAGGTCACGGAGAATATTTCATTCGCTGGGTGGTGGGTCACGAAGTGGATGCACGGATGCGCTGGGCAGGGCAATCGCTCAATGAGGCGGCTGGCGCGGTTGTCCGCGAGCTGGGTGAAATCGGTGGCTCCGGCGGTCTTGTTGCGGTGGATCGCAAAGGCAATGTCAGCCTGCCGTTCAACAGCCCCGGCATGTATCGTGCCTGGTGCGGTGCAGACGGGGAGATTCATACCGGTATATATAGATAGGGTCGAAGCGCTCGCCTGTTTTTAACAGGGCTTGTTCAACAAGCGTCAGCTTTTCTATTCCAGATTGGAATGGCAAGTCTAAAATTGCATTGGCCAAAGCCTAAATTTGCTGCCTATAAATTTCAAATAACAAAATTGACGGTCAAGGGAGATCACTCCTCGGATTTTCTTCAAGCTCTTGAAAAAGCAAGAAGATTAGCTTCGGATAATGATGACTGGTGCGCCTTTCAAATGAGCGCGAAAATGGGGAAATGAATGACGGAAGCCAAGCGCGTTCTGGAGGGGAAGATTTACTCTTCTGACGAAAAGGCGCAGCTATTCAACAATATGGAGCCGCAAAGCGGTGCCAGTGGAGCGGCAAGTCTTGCGCAACCAGTGCAGGAGTTTCGCTTGCCGGTCAGTGATCTGCATGAACTTTCCGTTTTGGAATATGGCAATCCCAAAGGGATCCCAGCTGTCTTTCTACATGGCGGTCCCGGTGCAGGTGTCTCGGACAAGCAGATTGCCAGTTTCGATCTCAATACTTATCGTGTCATTACCTTCGATCAACGCGGTGCGGGCCGTTCCACCCCTATCGCGGAAATTGCTGAAAACACCACACAGCATCTGATCGCGGACATGGAGACCCTGCGCAAAAAACTGGGTATCAAGCGCTGGCTTGTGGCCGGAGGCTCTTGGGGATCATGTCTTTCGCTTGCCTATGGAATAGCGCATCCGCAGCACTGTCTCGGGTTTCGGCTGCACGGAATATTTCTGGGCGGGCAGGAGGATGTTGACTGGTGGTTCCATGGCTGCCGTGCCATTTTCCCGGATCACTGGCAGGAATTCGCCGAATTCGTACAGGAAAGTGAGCGCGCCGACCTGCTCGCCGCCTACTATACGCGGCTAACGTCTGGTGATCCGGTACAAGAACAGGCGGCGGCCCAGAGCCTGCGCGGATTTTCGGCGCGCACGCAGACCTTCGAACCGGACACGAACCACGTCTCCGAACTTCTGAAGCCGGAAGCGGCCTTGGCCGTATCACGGATTTTTACCCACTATTGCATCAACCGCGCTTTCTTGCCGGAGAATTATCTCATCGGGAGAATTGATCGTATTCGTCACCTGCCGGCTGAAATCGTGCAGGCGCGATACGATACGGTGACGCCGATGATGACGGCCTGGAAACTCAAGGAAGCCTGGCCGGAGGCCGGATTCACCATCGTCACACTTGCCAATCATCAGTCGACGATCGGCCCGATGGCCGATGCGCTGGCAGCTGCATCCGCCCGGCTGGCGCGGCAGTTGGTGTAATCCAGTTCATCAATGCTTGGAATTGAGGACAATTCGATGTTCGATACAAGGACCGCCGATACATCGCTTTCGATGACACACTACATTGATATCTGCAAGGCGGTGAAGCCCGCCGTATCACCGGACGGTGAACTTCTGGTCTATCTCAGCGATGAAAGCGGTACGGCACAGGTTTGGACGCGCTCGCTTGCAGGTGGCAAGCCACGCCAGCTCACCAATCTGCCGGAACCGGTCGGCAATCTTGCCTTCAATCCCAAGAACCGTGATCTGCTGATCACTACAGACTGGGGTGGCGACGAGCGTCACCAGCTCTGGCTGATCGAAAACGCCGAAGGTGAGCCGCGCCTCCTCACCACCGATACTACGGTTGTGCACGCCTGGGGCTGCTGGTCACCGGATGGCACGCAGATCGCTTATGGCGCTAATTATCGCGACCGTTCGCACATGGATATTCATGTGATGACCGTTGCAACGGGCGAGACGAAATGCGTCTACGAGGGTATCGGTTGGCGCAGCCCCGCAGCTTTTGCGCCCGATGGCAAGTCGCTTCTGGTCAATGATTGCCAGCGTGCCATGACGGATCAGGACCTCTGCCGCCTCGATCTCGAAACAGACGCCTATGAAAACATTCTGCCGCATGAAGGCCGGGCGCGCTATCAGGGGCCGAAATTCTTCAAGGATGGCTCCGGTATTCTGTTGATTGCCGATCAGGAACGCGAATATCTCTCGGTCATGGTCAAGCCGCATGACGCGGCACCGCTGACCGAACTCGCCGCTTTTGAAGGTCAGGATGTTGAAGCGCTCGCAATCTCACCTCATCAAAACAGAATAGCACTCGTCCTGAACCGTCAGGGCTGGAATGATTTGCTTCTGATCGGTCGCGACGGAATGGTGCTGAAACAGCTAGAGATGCCGGTTGTCGGGGTCGTTGCTTCGATTGCATGGACGCCCGATGGCATGTCGTTGATCATGCCTGTGGAAGGTGCAGCGACGTCGGGCGATATCTGGCGCTGCGATGTTGAAAGCGGTGTTTTTACACGCCTGACAGATGCGCCGAAAGCCAAGGTGAAATTGCCGGCCTTTCTGGAACCAACGGTAACGAGCGTTGCAAGTTTCGACGGTCTCGACGTTCCGTATTTCGTCTACAAGCCGGAGCGTGCACCGGGTCGTGATGGTTATCCAGTTATGATCATTGTGCATGGCGGTCCTGAAGCCCAGTGGAAGCCGGATTTCCGGGCGGACATCCAGTACATGCTGGCACGGGGCATCATGGTCATCGCGCCAAATATTCGCGGCAGCACCGGTTATGGCCGCGACTACCAGCATCTCGACGACCGTGAACTACGCATGGACAGCGTCGCCGATCTCAAAGCGGTGCGCATGGCGGTTGCAGCACGTAGTGACGTAGATGAAAGTCGTATTGGCGTGTTTGGCCGGTCTTATGGTGGATTCATGGTCCTCTCGGCCATGACGGAATATCCCGACCTGTGGAAGCTTGGTGTCGAATATTACGGGATCGCCAATTTTCTCACTCTGCTGCAGACAACGGGACCGTGGCGCAAGGAACTGCGCGCCATCGAATATGGTGATGCCGAAACCATGCGGGATGACCTGGAGCGGTTCTCGCCCATCAATCGCATAGGCAATATCGCCGCGCCATTGATGATCGCACATGGTCTGGAAGACCCGCGTGTCACGCCGTGCGAAAGCGAGATGGTTTATTCGTGCCTGCGCGGCCTCGGCAAACCGATCGAATATCTGCGTGTACCGCATGAGGGCCATGGCTTCGCGCGTATCGAAAATCGGCGCCGCGTGTTTGGCGCGCTGGCCCGTTTCATTGACGAGAATCTTTAAGAGCATTGTTGGGAGAGAACACCGTGAAGAATGGTGAAGATATCTGGGACCTGGTGGACGCGAAGAAGGCTGATTTTGAAGCCTTGAGTGACCGCGTCTGGGGCATGCCGGAGATCGCTTATACCGAATATAAGTCCTGTGCCGAGCATGCTGCAATGTTGAAGGAACAGGGGTTCCGTATTGCCGAGAACGTAGCGGGCATTCCCACCGCCGTGATGGGTGAAGCCGGGGATGGTGGACCGGTCATCGCAATCTTGGGTGAATACGATGCCCTTCCGGGCCTCAGCCAGGAAGCGGGTATTGCGGAACCCCGTCCGATCCCTGGTACGGGACATGGCCATGGTTGCGGCCACAATCTTCTGGGGTCCGCCGCCATTTTGGCTGCGACGGCGGTTAAGGACTGGCTGGAACAGACCGGCAAGAAGGGACGTGTACGCTATTACGGTTGCCCGGCGGAAGAAGGTGGGGCGGCGAAGTCGTTCATGGCGCGTGCTGGCGCTTTCGATGATGTCGACATTGCCATCTGCTGGCATCCTGCTTCGTTCACCCAGGTAGACGACGCGCAGTCGCTCGCCAATACGCGCATGGATTTCGAGTTTACCGGACGGGCCTCCCACGCCGCCGCGGCACCGCATCTGGGGCGCTCGGCTCTGGATGCGGTGGAGCTGATGAGCGTCGGTTGCAATTATTTGCGCGAACACATCCCTTCTGATTGCCGTCTTCACTATGCCTATCTCAATGCGGGCGGTATCGCGCCGAATGTGGTTCAAGCCAAAGCCAAGGTGCGCTACGCCATCCGCGCAACCGACCTTCCAGGTATGTTCGCTCTCAACGACCGGGTGAAGAAGGTTGCAGAAGGCGCTGCGATGATGACGGAAACGACCGTCAACATCTCCATTATGAGCGCGGTGTCGAACCTGCTTGGTAATACGCCGCTGGAAATCGCGATGCATTCGAACATGGAACGTCTGGGCGGTGTGCCGTTTGACGATGTGGACCGTGCCTTCGCAGCCAAGATTCAGGCAACGCTTTCGAAGGAAGACATTGAAACCGATTATTTGCGCGTCGGCCAGCCGCTGACAGAAAATGAACCTCTTTGCGACTACGTCTTGCCACGTGAACAGAAGGGCGTGCCGATGATCGGCTCCACCGATCTGGGTGATGTAAGCTGGGTCGTCCCGACCGTTCAGGCGCGCGTGGCAACACATGCGATCGGCTCGCCCGGTCATTCGTGGCAGATCACCGCACAAGGCAAGATGCCAGCCGCGCATAAGGGCATGGTCTACGCCGCCAAGGTGATGGCGGGCACTGCACTTGATGTTCTTCAGAACGAGAAAACGCTGAACGACGCCAAGGCTGATCACAAGGCTCGTACGGCAAAGACGCCCTATACCTGCCCGATCCCGCCAGACGTCAATCCGCCGCTCCAACCGCGTCCAGCAGACTGACTGGCTGAATAATTGCATTTCGTGCCGCGCGGACTCGCGCGGCACCTTTCGAAAATGCTCAACCATAAAAGGGGATAATAATGCAAAAACAAAAGACAACCATCTTGCGCCGTACCACAACACTCGCACTTGTCGCCGGTATGAGTGCTGCGACGTTCCCTGCTGAGGCCGCGTCGCCACCGAACGCGCTTGTCATGGCGTGGAACATCGACGCTATCAGCACTTTTGACCCAGCACAGATCGGTGAGGCGGCTACCAACGAGATCATCCAGAATATCTGCGACCCCATGGTTGATTTCGATCCGGCTGACGAGACCAAGATCGTGCCGCAACTCGCCAAAAGCTGGGACGTCTCGCAGGACGGTCTGCAGATCACGTTCCACATGCGCGATGACCTGAAGTTTGATAATGGCGACAAGGCGACGGCGGGCGATATGGCCTGGTCGCTCCAGCGCGCGGTCAAGCTGGGTTTTGGCAATGCCGCGACGTTGACAGAATATGGTTTCACCAAGGACAATGTGGACCAAACCATCTTGGCACCTGACGACGACACGGTCGTTTTCAAGCTGGACAAGCCCTATCCGGTCAACCTCATTCTGGCGGCGATCGCTGCCAACCGGGTTGCCAGCCTTCTTAATCAGAAGGTGTTGATGGAGAACCAGGTCGATAATGACATGGGCAACAAATATCTGGCCACTCGGTCAGAATGCGTCGGCCCCTACAAGTTGATGCGGTGGAACCCCGCCGAAGTGGTTATCCTTCAGGCGACCGACAATTACTGGGGAGAAGCACCGAAGCTCAAACAGGTACTGATCTGCCATGTTTCAGAAGCGGGAACTCAACGGCTTCTGCTTGAAAAAGGTGACATAGACATTGCTCGCGATCTGACGCCGGAGGACCTGCGCGATCTCGAAGCCCAGGACAAGGTGACCGCTTCACGCTCGCTAAAGCCTTCACTGTTCTATTGGAATTTCAACAATGCCGATCCGATCTTCGCCAATGAAAAGGTGCGGCTCGCGATGCGCTATCTCATTGATTACGAGGGCCTCGGCAAGACGGTCATCAACAATGTCGGCGTGCCGCGTGCGAGCTTCGTGCAGCTAGGTGCTTTCGGTGCACTGGATGAGAAGGAAGGGCAGCCATTCAAACTCGATGTGGAAAAGGCTCGTGAACTACTGAAGGAAGCCGGTTACGAGAAGGGCTTCGAGACGACGATGTTTATCAGTACCGCGCCTTATGCGGCTCCGATTGCCCAAAGCATTCAGGATGCCGCCGCCAAGGTCGGCGTGAAGATCAAGATCGAACGCATGGCCAACGCGCAATTGTTCAGCCGCATTCGCGGTCGTGAGTTCCAGACGTCGCTGATGGGCTGGCAGACCACCGTTCCGGACGCGCATGGCAATGCTTCGCGTCAGATTTTCAATCCTGATAACCGAGCTGAGGCCAAGCAGACCATGTATCCGAGCTGGCGCGCGAGCTACTTCAACGAAGCCGTAAACAAGGAAGTCGACACGGCTTTGTTCGAGAAGGACGAGGCCAAACGCAAACAGATGTATATCGATCTGCAGAAGGAGATGATGGAGAAGGGGCCGCACGCCTTCATTTTCCAGATCTATAATGTCGCTGGCGTTAACAAGGCTATGAAGAACTGGAGCTGGAACGGCTTCCGCGTCTACTACGATCTGGCCGCGAAATAGCGAGAATAGCGTTCCCGGTGGCTTCCTCACAGTCGCCGGGCGTTCTTCGCTTCGATGGATGACCGTGTGACCGCTTGTGGCTCGCAGTGCGATCCTGGCCCGGCATCCCGTTTTTCTCTTTCGGGAATTTGCAGATGACGACGCACGAAATCATGGAAGACGTGGAGGAGGCGGACCGCGACAGGGAAGCCGGTCCGGTGCTTCAGTTTCTCGCCGCCACAGTGCGCCTGATCATTTCAGTGGCGATTACGCTTCTGGGACTGGTCACACTAACCTTTTTCATCAGCCGCCTTTTGCCGCTCGATCCGGTTATTGCCATGCTGGGGGACAATGTTTCCCAAGAAGCCTATGACACGATGTATCGTAAGTTGGGTCTCGACCAGCCGTTGATCGTGCAATACGGCCTATACCTCAAGAATGCGCTTATGTTCGATTTTGGCAATGCGCTGACTTCCGGTCGTCCGGTACTAGAAGATATTGCACGCGTCTTCCCAGCCACCATCGAACTGGCGACCGTGGCTATCGTCATCGGCACCACGCTTGGTATTCCGCTTGGTGTTTTCTCTGCCATGTATCGCAATTCGCCGCTGGACCATGCCGTGCGTATGGTCAGTTTGCTTGGCTATTCTACGCCGAACTTCTGGCTCGGTCTGATGGCACTGCTGATCTTCTATGCCACGTTGGGTTGGATCGGTGGGCCGGGGCGGATCGACTTCATCTACGAATATTCCGTCGAACCGACGACCGGCTTCTTGCTTCTCGACAGCGCAATGCAGGGGCAGTGGGATGCATTTTGGAACGCTGTAAGCCATATCATCATGCCGGCCCTGATCCTCGCTTTTGGTTCCATGGCTTATATCAGCCGCATGACGCGTGGCTTCATGATCGAGCAGCTCAATCAGGAATATATTATCACTGCGCGCGTGAAGGGGCTGTCCTGGGCGCGTACCGTTTGGGGCCATGCCTTCCGTAATGTGGCGGTTCAGGTCGTGACGGTGGTGGCGTTGTCCTATGCGTTCCTGCTGGAAGGTGCGGTGCTGACCGAAACGGTGTTCGCATGGCCGGGCTTTGGGCGCTATCTCACCAATGCGCTTCTGGCGGGTGACATGAACGCGGTGGTGGGCTGCACGCTGATCGTCGGCATCCTGTTCGTCGGTATTAACCTGATCAGCGATCTTCTGTATCGCGTTTTTGATCCTCGCACACGATAGGACACTGCCGATGAACACCCACACCAGCACATCGTCGGCCCAAGCTTCCAATTCTCTGCGGGGTTGGCTGACTGCCCCCGTGCCTATTTCTGCCTTTCAGGCCAATATCCAGCAGTTACGCCTTTCCTGGTTCAAGCTGATGGCCAATACATCCGCCGTGTTCGGTCTGGCCGTAATCGTGCTTTTGGTACTGGTAGCTATTTTTGCGCCTCTAATCGCCACGCACGACATTGGTGCCAACAATCTCGCTAACCGGCTTCAACCACCGTCATGGGGGCATTTCTTTGGTACGGACGAACTGGGGCGCGATATTTTCAGCCGCCTTGTCTATGGCTCGCGCATCACGCTTTACATCGTGACGCTGACTGCTGTCATCGCTGCGCCTATTGGTCTCGTCGTTGGCACCACCGCAGGCTATATGGGCGGCTGGGTTGATACGGCACTGATGCGTATTGTCGATATCTTTCTTGCTTTTCCTAGTCTCGTGCTCGCGCTGTCCTTTGCTGCAGCGCTTGGGCCAGGCATCGAAAATGCCGTTATCGCCATTTCGCTCGCCGCATGGCCACCGATAGCCCGTCTTGCACGTGCCGAAACACTGACCATCCGCTCGTCTGACTATGTGGCCGCCATTCGTCTGCAGGGGGCTTCCACGATGCGGGTGATTACGAAACATGTCGTGCCGATGTGCATTCCGTCGGTGGTGATCCGTATTACGCTCAACATGTCTTCGATCATTCTGACGGCCGCCGGCCTTGGCTTTCTCGGTCTTGGCGCACAGCCGCCAAGCCCGGAATGGGGCGCGATGCTTTCCAGTGGTCGCGAATTCATGATGACCTCGTGGTGGCTTGCTGCTGTACCCGGCACTGCAATCTTGATCGCGAGCCTCGCCTTCAACTTGTTCGGCGACGGTTTGCGCGACGTTCTCGACCCCAGAAACGGATAAGATCGATGACAAAACCATTGCTTGAAGTTGACGATCTGTGGGTGTCGTTTCCCGGCGCTGACCGCAACATCGATGTCGTTCGTGGTATCAGTTTTTCCATTGGTCGCGAAAAGGTTGGCATTGTAGGCGAATCCGGCTCCGGCAAATCGATAACTGGGCGCTCGATCCTCAAGCTGACACCAAAGGCGGCACAAATTCGTGCCAAGAGCCTGCGTTTCGGCGAGATTGACTTGCTGTCGGCCAGCGAACGTCAGATGCGCGGTGTACGTGGCAACCGCATTTCGATGATCCTTCAGGACCCGAAATATTCGCTCAACCCGCTGATCCGTATCGGTGATCAGATCATGGAAGCCTATCGGCTACACCATCGGGTGAAATCGGCGGCGGCGCGACAGAAGACAATTGCCATGCTGGAGGCCGTGCATATTCGCGATCCCGAGCGTGTCATGCGTCTGTTCCCGCATGAGATTTCCGGTGGCATGGGTCAGCGGGTGATGATCGCAATGATGCTGATCCCTGAACCGGACATGATTATTGCTGACGAACCGACCTCCGCGCTCGACGTGACTGTGCGGCGTCAGGTTTTGACTGTTCTCGATGAATTGGTCAGCCGTTCAGGTACTGGGTTGATGTTCATCAGCCATGACCTCAACCTGGTGGCGGACTTCTGCGACCGGGTACTGGTTATGTATGCGGGGCGCATCATGGAAGATCTGCGGGCCAAGGACCTGCACAAGGCGCGTCATCCCTACACGCAGGCGCTTCTGGCAAGTCTTCCTCGGCTGGATCAGCCGGTCGATATGCTAAAGGTGCCCGAACGCGACAAAAGCTGGCTCACCGAGCCGACGCTGGTGGGAGAAAACTCATGACACATGCCGCCAACTCTCCATTTGTAGATGTTTCGGACCTTTCCATCAGCTTCGGCAAAGGGCGCAAGCACGCCACTGTCGTCAGGAAGGTAAAATTTCATATCGAGCGCGGTGAGGCTTATGGCCTGATCGGTGAATCCGGTTGTGGCAAGTCCACGATCCTGCGTGCTCTCGCAGGCCTCATCCCGCACCATCAAGGCAATTTCGTTTTTGATGAACAGAAAATGGGCGGCGAGCGCGACAAAGCGTTTTTCCGTCGTGTGCAGATGGTGTTTCAGGACCCTTATGCTTCGCTGCACCCGCGCAAGCAGGTGCACAAGGTGTTGGCGGAATCGCTTGCCATTCACGACATGGATCGCAAAGACGAGCGTATTCGTGACGTATTGCAGGCGGTCGGTCTCGGCCCAAGTTTCCTTTATCGCTATCCGCATGAATTGTCCGGTGGTCAGCGTCAGCGCGTCGCAATAGCGCGTGCGCTTATCATCGAGCCGGATGTGCTGCTTCTCGATGAACCGACATCCGCGCTCGATGTTTCCGTGCAGGCGGAAATTCTCAATCTGCTCAAGGTACTGCGCCGCGAGCGCAATCTGACCTATCTCATGGTTTCGCATGACCTCGCCGTAGTGGCCCATATCTGCGAGCGTGTCGGGGTCATGCACAAGGGCATCATTCTGGAAGAACTGACGGCAGACGATCTTCGTCATTTGCACGCCAAGGCTGAATATACGCAGGAATTTCTGCAGGCCAGCGTGGAAGCCGTCGCACATAATCAGGCTAGGGAAATACGGGTATGAACTATCATTCGGTGGCCAATCCTGGACAGGAATGGGAACGTTTGAAGAGTCCTGCTGCGGCGGGTTGGTCGGAAGCTGGACTTCGTGCTGTTGATGCTTACGCGGACCAACAGGAAACCGATGCGTTGATGGTCATCCAAGGTAACAAGATCGTCCACACATATGGTGACATCACACACAAATATCTCTGCCATTCCATTCGCAAGAGCATCCTTGCTGCACTCATGGGGCAGGATGTGGCTGATGGCACCATTGATCTCAGTCTGACGCTGGAACAGCTAGGTATTGATGACAATGAAGGCTTGAGCGAAGTTGAGAAGCAGGCGACGGTTTATGATCTCCTGACTGCGCGTTCCGGCGTTTATCATCCCGCGGGCTACGAGACGCCATGGATGCGGATGATCAAGGAAAAGCGCCACTCCCATGCGCCGGGTACTTTCTGGTGTTACAATAACTGGGATTTCAATGCGCTCGGCACTATTTTCGAGCAGTTGGCCGGCAAGACCGTACACCAAGCTTTCGATGAGCGTATCGCAAAACCGCTCGGGCTTGAAGATTTCAGACTGGATGGTGACAAGCCGGATGGCTGGCATGATCGCTTTACGGAAAGCCGGCACGCCGCCTACCCGTTCCGTCTGTCGACACGCGATCTGGCACGCTTCGGCCAGCTTTATCTGCGCAATGGCCGCTGGAACGGTGTATCCGTTCTACCTGACGGGTGGGCGCAGGAATGTGTGATGCCTTACTCTCATGCTGGTGCACGTGGCGCTTATGGCTATATGTGGTGGCTGGAGAGAGACGGTGTGTTCTTCCCCGGTGTGGTGACACCGAAAGGCAGCTATGCAGGCTTCGGCGCTGGCGGCCATTTCTGCATCATATTGCCCGCGCTTGATATGGTGATTGTGCATCGCGTGGATACCGACATTGCTGGGCGCCAGCTCAATCGACACAAGTTCGGGCGTCTTTTGAAGCTCATTCTTGATGCTTTTCAGGGGTAACGTCATGCAGCAGAAGGAGATGACAGTCGCACTCGCGATTGCTTCGGCATGTGCAAAACCAGTGTTGAGTGCCAATGCGCGGGAACTGGCGCGCGATGCCATTTTAGATACCTTGGCCTGTATGCTGGCAGGTCGTGACGACGACAGCACGCAAAGCGTTGCGAAAGCCTTTGCAGAATTCAGCGCTGGTGGAACTGCTTTATTGGTTGCGGGAGGAACAGGCAGCCCGATGTTCGCTGCGCTGGTCAATGGTACAGCAGCGCATGCGCTCGATTTCGACGATAATTTCCTGCCCGGTATGAGCCATGCCTCGGCGGTGATCGTGCCCGCTATCCTGGCGCTGACCGATCTAGATGAAACCACAGGGGGACGTCTGATCGACGCCTATCTGGCAGGACTGCAGGCGCAGGCGCTGGTAGGCGAGGGCCTGGGACAGGCACATTACACAGCTGGCTGGCACGGAACCTCAACCGTGGGGAGTATTGGCACGGCTGTCGCCACGGCTCATATGCTCGGTCTCGACATCGACACGACCACACAGGCGATCACTATCGCTGCCAGTTTCGCATCCGGCACGAAAGGACAGTTCGGCACGCTGATCAAGCCGTTTCATGCAGGCATGGCCGCGCGCAATGCCGTTGAGGCTGCATTGCTCGCAAAAGCTGGAATGGAGGCACGGCACGACATTCTGGAAGGTGAACAGGGTATTCGTGAGTTATTTGCTGGGGATTCACGTCTCGGTTGGAATATCGATGATATCCTCACCGATAAGGCGCATGTGATTGAAACGGCCGGTGTCATGCCGAAACGGCATCCTTGCTGTGGGTCCACTCATATGATCATCGACTCATTGCTTGATCTTAAGGAAGAGCACGGGTTTGATCCCGAGGATGTTGTGGCTGTAGATGCATTGGTTGGGATCGCGAACTATCGCAATCTTACCTATATGCAGCCGGCCGACCAGATGCAGGCACGCTTCTCCATGCAATATTGCGTCGCGCGCGCGCTGCGGCAGGGACATCTGGCACTAGCAGATTTCACCCCAGAGGCTGTGGGTGCTTTCCGGGATGATCCACTGCTCGATGTTATCGCCATGCGAAGTTATTCGATGGAGGAAGAACGGGTATCAGCGGAAAAGCTGCCGCATGTCGCAACTGTTGCACTGAAAAACGGGTGTGTTTTGCAGGCATCGCGCAGTTTCGCCGTCGGTACTCTGCAGCAACCGTTCAGTGCCGATGACCGGACGCGAAAATTTCTGGATTGTTCTGCGGCGATTCCGGCGGCGGATCAGATCTATTTGGATTTGCGTGATCTTGACGATGCAGAGAACCTGAAAGCTGTTGCGGCGCTTTTCAAGCAGCCTTGATGTTTTAACTCGGCGCAAGACTTCCGGCGTTGTGGCCACTTTTCTGGGAAACCAGTTGTGAGGCGCGGCGCCAGAAGAGTTCCGCCTGTTTGTTCCTGAATTGGGGGGTTCGGTAAACACGGATTTCGATCAACAGATCGGTGTTTGTTTCACCGGCGCGGACCAGCACGCCACGCTTCAACTCATCGTCGACAAGGCTTTCCGGTATCCATGCAACACCGTGTCCGGAGACCGCCATTGCCTTGAGTGCGACAGACATGCCGTTTTCGTAAACCGTGTTCAATTCGAAACGATGTTTCTCAAACAGCCAGGGCAGTGCGAGAGAAAAGAACGAGTTGCCACGATAGCTGAGGAAGTCGATAGGTAGCGACTTTTCCTTCAGGCTATGCAGGGCCCGTCCATTCGGCGCAGGAGCGGATACAGGGATGACCCTCTCGGTGCCCAGTGCCAAAAACGGATAACCGCCAAGATCGTCCATCTGCGGAACAGCCGGATGCGCATAAGTCAGAAAGAAGTCACAATGCCCGCTGACGAGTGTGGAGATATTACCGACGAACGATGAATGCGGATCGGCAAAACGAGCGCGGAATGAAGCCCCAGAAGCTTCAATCTGTGCCATCCAATGCGGGAAGAATGTGAGCGACAGCGTGTTGAGTGTTGCGAAAGAAATGATCTCCCACGTTGCGCTGTAGCCGTCGCTGACACTCTTGCGAGCACTGAGCAGCATTTCGAGAGCGTCTTGTGCCCGCGGAAGAAAGCATTCTCCGGCCTTTGTCAGGCTTATTGGGTTGGATGAGCGATCGATTAGTGGCAGACCAACCCAGTCTTCTAGTTGCTTGATGCGCTTGCTGAGAGCGGACTGTGTGATATTGCGGTCACCTGCAGCACGGGAGTAGCTCCTGTGTTCCGCGAGGCTGACGAAATCTTCCAGCCATTTTAGTTCCATAGTCTGCACCAATGCATCGGATAAGCGAAAATGATCTCGTCCTGATTTAGAACGCGATCCGGCTCCATTAAGTTAGAACCATCCGATGTTTTCGATCAAACGATAATCTGACTGATAGTGATAAACAGATAGAACTACCCACCTGATTGCCTTTACATCGAGTCGCGTACGCGCTCCCATGCCTTGGTCAAATGGCGTCCCAATACTTCAGACAGTCGGGTCGCATCGCGGGCTTCCAGCGCCTCGATCATTTCTTGGTGCTCAGATACAGCCGCCGCCCATTTCTCGGCGCCTTCGTGGCCGACGAAACGGATCCGCTTTAATCTCGTCTGCAGCATCTGGTGAATGTCAGCGAGCGTGGGGTTCTTGGCAAGGCGAACGATGGCGAGATGAATCTGCTGGTTCAGTTTGTAATATTGCAGTCGGTCAGCATGCTTGTAGCGTTCGATCATTTCATCGTGTAGCGAACGAACCTCGGCGATTTCCTTGTCGGTCGCAAGCTCGCAGGCGAGTTTCCCAGCAAGTTCTTCCAGAGTACGCAGGACCGTGAGCATGTCCCTGACATCAGCTGCACTGAACCGTTTCACAACAGCACCGCGGCTTGGAACAAGCTCGACGAGTCCCTCGCTGGCCAGATACTTGATCGCCTCACGCAGCGGTGTCCGGGACACGCCGAGTTGTTCTCCGAGCTGGCCTTCATGCAGGCGCGTGCCGGGCTCCAGTTGCCCTTCGATAATCATGTCGCGCAGATGGTTGACGAGCATATCGTGCAAGGCAGTGCGGCGGAACGCTTGTGAGCCGTTGTCGGCTTGCCCGGTTTTCTGAATTTCGTCCATCGGCCTTTTTCTCAAAGAGTGGTTTCGAATCCTCATCGCACCAACTGAGGCGAAGATGGCTGGCCTGCTTTCAACCGTCAACATAAAATGCTGCATACAGAATACAAAATGCTTGTGCTGCGTGGAAGGCCATATTATGAATGCTGCATACAGAATGCAGACGAGGAGGATGCTAATGACCGTTACTGGCGCTGAACCGAGCGTGATCGCGCTTGCAATGGGGGATCCAGCTGGTGTCAGTCCGGAGCTGACAGCCCGTCTGCTCGCTTTGCCGGATGTCAGAAAAGAAGCGCATATCATCGTCTTCGGTGATCGCCGCATTCTGGACGAAGGTGCGTATATCGCAGGGGTTAAGCTTGATCTGCAGGATGCTAACCTCGAAAATGCGCCTAACATGCCGGTCGGCAAACACGTCTTCGTTGACTTGAAAAATCTCGATCCGAAGGATGTTGTGCGTAGCGAAGCCACGCTGGTTGGCGGAACTTTCGCGACCCAGAACTTTCGTACCGCACTGAAATTTGCCGATGCTGGACATGCGCAGGCTGTTTGTTTTACACCGTTCAACAAGCAGGCGATGCGGTTTGCCTATCCGGGTTACGACGACGAAATCCGCTTTGTTGCCGATGTGCTGAACTTCACAGGTAAGGTGCGTGAGTTCAACGTTCTGGAGAAAGTCTGGAACGCGCGCGTGACGTCGCATATTCCGCTCAAGGATGTAGCTTCGACCTTGACTGTTGAAGGAATTCTCGCCGAGCTGGAACTGGCTTGGGTGTGCCTGAAGAAAGCGGGATACGACAATCCGAAGATTGCGGTGGCCGGGCTCAATCCACATGCCGGTGATGGCGGCAGCTTTGGCATGGAAGAAATCGACATTATTGAGCCTGCAGTAAGGGCAGCGAAGGCCAAGGGTTTCGACGTCGATGGTCCGTTCCCGGCTGACACAGTGTTCCTGCGTGCGCTGAAAGATGATTTTCAGGCGGTGCTGACCATGTATCACGATCAGGGTCAGATCGCGATGAAGCTGATGGGCTTCGACAAAGGTGTGACAATGATGGGCGGATTGCCATTCCCGCTTTGCACGCCCGCTCATGGAACAGCCTACGATATTGCTGGAAAGGGCATCGCCGACGTGGGAGCCACGCGCGAAGCGATCCTGCTCGCGGCACGAATGGCGAAAAGAGCAGCAGCACTTTCAGACGCTGCCTGATTTTCGTCATTTTGACACTATCGGCATGGGGGGAGGCCCATGCCGCTTAACTGGGAGGATAGACCATGAAGAAGTCTTTGCACATTGCTTGCCTGGCAGCAGGAGTGGCAGTAATCGCATCATCCGCTTTGGCATTCGAGCCGACACGGCCCGTGGAGTTTGTCGTGACTGCCGGACCGGGCGGCGGTACGGATATTTTCGCGCGTACGATCCAGTCGATCATCGGCAAGTATGACCTGATGAGCGCGCCAATCGTCGTCACCAACAAGGGCAGCGCAGGCGGAGCGGAAGGCTTTGTCTATACCGCTGGCTATAAGGGCGATCCATACAAGCTCGCTTTCGGTACCAACAACGCCTATCTTTTGCCAGTGCGCGCGAAGGTTCCTTATAAGTCGGTGGATCTGGTTCCAGTTTCAGCACTGGCATCGGACGAATTCATTCTTTGGGTCAACGGAAAGTCTGATTTCAAGACAGCTGCGGAGTTCATCGCCAAGTCGAAAGAAGATGCGGGCATGAAGGTTGGTGGCAGCCAGTCCAAGGACGTTGACCAGATTTTGACATCCATGATCAACGATGCGACGGGCTCTAAACTCGGCTATATCCCGTTCAAAAGCGGTGGTGAAGCCGCCGTCCAGCTGGCGGGCGAGCACATCGCGGCCAATGTCAACAATCCGAGTGAGAACCTCGGTCAATGGCAGGCGGGCATGGTGAAGCCGCTTTGCGTCTTCAAGGGCGAAAAGCTCAAGGGCGAAGGTAAGGTTGCTGGTGATATGGGGTGGAACGACATTCCAACCTGCAAGGAAGCAGGAATCGCTATCGAAAATTATTCCATGCCGCGCACCGTATGGCTTCCAGCAGGTGTCGATCAGGACGTCGTTGATTACTATGCAGGCGTACTCAAGAAGGTTGCCGAGACACCAGAATGGGCGAAGTATCTTGCCGATAGTTCGCAATCTGCCGCCTATATGAGCGGTAATGAACTCTCATCCTTTATCAAGAGCGATGAAACAGCGGTAACGGCCGTGTTGAAGCGTGAAGGTTGGCTTGCCAACTGACGTTTTGTGCATTCATGCAGGCGCCAATGGCGTCTGCACCATTCATCGAAGGAGCTCATCCCATGAGTGAGAAAGGTGAAGGCGGCGTTTCCCGGTTCGTCATCGAAGCGGGCGTTGCTCTCCTGACCGGCGCGCTGGGGGCGGCGGTTTGTTACGGCTCACAACAGGCTGGCACAGGCTGGACGGAAATGGGGCCGGATGCGGGGTATTTCCCGTTCTACATCGGGCTGCTGATCATGTTCGGAAGTGCGGTCAATCTCGCTGTGGCATTTATAAAACATCGTGGTAGCGGGGAAGTATTTGTTGAACTCTCCCGGCTGAAACCGGTTCTCGGTTTCGCTCTTCCGCTGGTTGCCTTCGCTGCCATATCCGCGGTTCTCGGACTTTATGTCGGCACAGCACTCTACATCGCTGGAGCGATGATGTTTCAGGGACGCTACAAGTGGTGGGCTTCATTGCCAGCCGGTATTGCCGTCTCTCTCTTCTTTTTCGTCATTTTTGAAATCGGCTTCAAGGTTCCGCTCCTTAAAGGTCCGGTCGAGGCTTTCTTCGGCATTTATTGATACCGGAAAGTCCGATGTCTTTGGAGGAAAGACATGGAAAACTTCAGTCTCCTGATGGATGGCTTCGCCCACATACTCAGTTTCAATCATGTTCTGCTGATGATGCTGGGCGTGACGCTTGGAATTCTTGTTGGCGTCCTGCCGGGATTGGGTGCGCCCAACGGCGTTTCCCTGCTTTTGCCGCTGACATTCACGATGGACCCCATTTCCGCGATTATTCTGCTTTCCTGTATGTATTGGGGGGCATTGTTCGGCGGATCAACGACGTCCATTCTGTTCAATATTCCAGGTGAGCCTTCGTCCGTTGCCACTACTTTCGATGGATATCCGATGGCGAAGGCCGGACATGCGAGCCGCGCCCTGACGCTGGCATTCGTTTCGGCTGGTATAGGTGCGCTGGCCGGCGTGGTAATGATAACACTGCTCTCCAGCTGGGTCGCCAATTTCGCACTGCGATTTTCATCGCCAGAGTATTTCGCTGTTTATTTTCTGGCTTTCGCCAGCTTTATATCCATGGGTGCTCAATCGCCCTTCAAGACGCTCGTTTCCATGATGATCGGTTTTGCCTTTGCCTCGGTGGGCATGGACACTATCTCCGGCAATTTGCGCCTGACATTTGAAATACCGGAACTCATCAAGGGTATCTCCTTTCTGATTGCAGTGATGGGCCTGTTCGGGATCGGTGAACTGTTGCTGACGACGGAGGAGGGGCTGCGTTTTGATGGAATCAAGGCACGGGTGCGCCTCGGCGAGATCGGGCGTACGCTACTGGAGATACCGCGTTACTGGTTCACGCTTGCACGCTCAACGCTGATCGGTATCTGGATGGGCATAACGCCCGCCGGGCCAACGGCTGCATCCTTTATGAGCTATGGCGTGGCTCGTCGTTCCGCCCGCGATAAATCGAAGTTCGGCAAGGGGGACCCGCGCGGTATCGTGGCTCCGGAAACCGCTGACCATTCTGCCGGTACATCTGCGCTTCTCCCCATGCTGGCACTTGGTGTTCCGGGGTCGGCTACTGCTGCTGTGATGATGGGCGGCCTGATGATCTGGGGGCTCACTCCTGGCCCGACATTGTTTACGGATCGCCCGGATTTTGTTTGGGGACTGATTGCATCCATGTATCTCGGTAATATCGTCGCCGTTATTCTGGTGATTGCGACCGTGCCGCTCTACGCATCTATTCTGCGCGTGCCGTTCTCGATCATCGGACCGATCATTGTCGCGGTCATTTTCTCCGGCGCTTATCAGGTCGCCAACTCGATAACCGACGTCTGGCTGGTGATCGCATTTGGCGTGCTGGGCTATATCTTCAAGAAACTCGACTATCCGCTGGCACCATTGGTTCTCGCCATGGTTCTCGGAGACAAGGCAGAAGATGCATTCCGTCAGTCGATGATGATGTCCAGCGGTCAGCTTTCGATATTCTGGTCGAATGGCCTGGTTGCATCGCTGATGACGCTCGGCGTCTTCCTGCTTGTTTCACCCGCCATCTTCTGGGGCATTGGCAAACTGCGGAACCGGAAACCCGAAATTCCCTCCGGTAACGGCAACGTGGCCTGATGTCGATGGATCACGCAAAAGAACAGGAATGTAAGTTGCAACAGACGACTTCCAAATGGACACGCGAAACCTGGCCAATTGCAGCAGCGATGATCCAGTATCCCAATATGCTGCCAGATGGCAGTTCGGTGCAGGATCAGTCGGCGGAAGATTGGGCCCGCACTTTGTCCGACGTTGCGGATGCAGGGTTTACCGAACTCGATCCGACTGACAGCTGGCTGCGACTGGCTGACTTGTCATCCGTCCGTCTCAGTGAATTTATGGCGGTCGTCAAATCGCTCGGCTTTACTATGCCTGCAATTTCGACGTCGCGACGCAGCGTGATCGACGCAGAACACGGCGACGAATATCTGGCTTATGGTCACAGGGTTATCGACACCGCTAAGGAAATTGGCGCGAGCTGCGTTTCCTTCGGGCTTTTCGAACCGCTGACGGACGCTCAAAAACAGGCATTGTGGTTCTGGACGGTCGATGGTGCTAAGAACCCGGACGATCCGGTTGTGTGGAACAAGGCTGTTGTGCGAATTCGTGAACTCGGTCGCCATGCGGAGGAGCTTGGTATAGAGCTGTCGCTTGAAATGTACGAGGATACCTATCTCGGCACCGCGGACAGCTCGGTCCGTTTTGTCGAGGACGTGGGGCTCAACAATGTCGGGATCAATGCCGATCTAGGTAATCTCATCCGTCTGCACCGTCCAGTCGAACATTGGCAGAAGATGATGGAGAAGGTAGCGCCATACGCAAAGTTTTGGCACGTTAAGAATTACACCCGTACGGAAGACCCAGCATCCGGTGTGACCGTCACGCATCCAGCTCCCCTTGAAAGCGGGATCATCAATTATCGTACGGCTATCAGGATGGCGCTGGATCACGGTTTTGCCAGCCCCTTCTTATGCGAACATTATGGTGGCGACGGGCTCTCCGTTTCGGCTACAAATCGTGACTACCTGCGCCGCATCCTGCCACGCGGCTAATGACCCAGACCAAGGACTGTTTCAATGACGACGATTTTCGACGCGCCGGAGGAGTTTGCCTCGACCGCTCTTGCCGGGTTTGCCAGTATCTATAACCGCTATGTTCGCCACGTGCGTGGCGGCGTTGTTCGTTCCACAAAGGTGCCTCAAGGCAAAGTTGCTGTGGTTGTCGGAGGTGGCTCGGGTCATTACCCGGCATTTGCTGGTTACGTTGGGCCAGGTTTGGCGGATGCCGCAGTTGCTGGTGACGTATTTGCTTCGCCTTCCACTGCGGCAGTGGCGCGCGTCTGCCGACAGGCGCACAAGGGCGGCGGTATTCTGCTGGGATTCGGCAATTACGCCGGAGACGTTCTTAATTTCGGTGTTGCCGCCGAACGTCTGCGTGCCGAAGGTATTGATGTCCGCATCGTACCCGTAACCGACGATGTGGCTAGCGCTCCGGCGGATATGCACGAAAAGCGGCGCGGCATTGCTGGCGATCTGGTTGTGTTCAAGATTGCGGGTGCGGCTGCCGAAGCCGGTCTGTCACTGGACGAAGTCGAACGGCTGTCACGCCACGCGAACGCGAACACTGTCTCCTTCGGCGTTGCCTTCAAAGGCTGCACCTTGCCGGGCGCACCGCACCCGCTCTTTACCGTACCGGAAGGCCAGATGGCGCTTGGTCTCGGCATTCACGGCGAACCGGGGATCAAGGAGGAGGCGATCCTGCC
Source organism: Brucella cytisi (assembly GCF_038433355.1). Taxonomy (NCBI): domain Bacteria; kingdom Pseudomonadati; phylum Pseudomonadota; class Alphaproteobacteria; order Hyphomicrobiales; family Brucellaceae; genus Brucella; species Brucella cytisi. Next base: position 42,822 of record NZ_JBCAUP010000031.1, on the reverse strand, counting down.
TGCCTCCGGTCTGGCAAGCCTGCTGGTGGAAAAACTTCTGGCGGAACGTCCAAAAGGAACGCAAAAAGTTGGTGTTATCCTGAATGGCCTCGGTGCGACCAAATACGAAGAACTGTTTGTTCTGTGGACGGCGATTGCGTCGCTGCTGGAAAAAGCCGGTCTCGATACTGTAGCACCGGAAGCGGGTGAATTTGTCACCAGCCTTGATATGCAGGGTTGTTCACTGACCCTTCTTTGGCTCGATGGCGAACTCGAGCGCTACTGGACAGCAGCTTGCGATACTCCGGTTCTACGTCGCGGCGAAGCGATCGCAGTCGAGCCTGCGAACGATGTCATTGCCAACGAGGATGCAGCCCCCGATTTTGCTAAGGCGGATGAAGCCGGGCGTGCCGGTGGCGTTTGCATTCAGGGAATTTTGCACGCCGTCGCAGACGTGTTGGTCGAGGCTGAAGAAGAACTGGGCCGCATCGATGCCTTCGCCGGCGACGGTGATCACGGTCAGGGCATGCGACGTGGCTCTGCAGCTGCAAAAGATGCAGCTGATCAGGCCGTCAAGGCTGGGGCCGGAACCGCAAGCGTATTGGCTGTTGCAGGCGATGCCTGGGCAGATCGGGCGGGAGGAACATCCGGAGTGCTGTGGGGACTTCTGTTGCGTTCGTGGAGTGCAGAGCTTTCCGACAATGGCAACATTGATGATGGTGCAGTCGTTTGCGGTGGCAGGCGTGCGCTTGATGCCGTAACAACCCTCGGCCGCGCGAAACCCGGCGACAAGACATTGGTGGATGCGTTTGTGCCGTTCGTGGAAACGCTTGAAAGCGCATTTGCATCGGGCAAACCACTTGCTGATGCATGGAAACAAGCCGCAGAAGTCGCCAAGGTGGCTGCGAAAGCGACGGCTCCGCTTATTCCGAAACTCGGTCGAGCAAGACCATTAGCTGAAAAGAGTGTTGGTCATCCCGATGCGGGCGCCATTTCACTGGCTCTGGTCGCAGAAATCGTCGGCAAGAAACTGAAAAGCTGAATTGTCAATCAGGCGGGCTGGTTCGAAGCCGGCCCACCTGCTAGGCATTAACTGATTGTCTAAATCGCGATCAGGACGGGAGGATCTGGTAGAAATTATCAAGCTTTCCCGGCTTTGAGTGGGCTACCAGCATGACCAGTTTTTCCTGATCGAACACGCGAAACCAGTCTTCCCATTCCACGACTTCAAGACCACCAGCATCCAAGGGCCGTTCGACATCGGCAACGAATTCCGGCTCGAAGACAATTCGCAAAACGGGCAAAGCATCGGGATCTATGGAAGTGCTGACAAATGCCGGGTTTCCATTACGAGCGGCCACCCAGTCCCGAATGGCTTCATGCGTATCAAGGGTGATCGTTTCACTCATCGGGAGCATTCCTCTGGTTGCTATCATTAAGGACATCTTTGGCTCGGCTGGCAGATGAGTCAAATGCAAGCTTTCGTAATGTGCCATGATATTCAGATAGGCCCGCCCAGGTTTCTGAAAAGACACTGCTCCGTTCACTTTCTTCACGAATCTGCAATCGGGGTGAAATCTTTCAGTCCATCCTGTTGACGACGGCTGTGCGTTCATTCATGTCGTAAACCGACTATCTGCTGTTACAGCCTGGAAATCTTCAAAATGACTGAACGTCTCTCTCTCGCACGCGACCGCATCAATGTTCTTCTACTGGAGGGCATCAATCAAACGGCCGTCGATTACTTCAAAGCCTCCGGTTACACCAATGTCACGCATCTGCCGAAGGCGCTGGATAAAGCCGATCTGATTGAAGCAATTTCGTCTGCGCATATCGTCGGAATTCGTTCGCGGACGCAGCTGACTGAAGAGATTTTTGCCGCGGCTAACCGCCTGATTGCAGTCGGTTGCTTCTCGGTTGGAACTAATCAGGTTGAATTGAAAGCTGCGCGCAAGCGCGGCATTCCGGTCTTCAACGCACCATTTTCGAATACCCGTTCAGTCGCAGAACTGGTAATTGGCGAAATCATCATGTTGATGCGCCGGATTTTCCCACGCTCCGTCTCCGCACATGCAGGCGGTTGGGACAAGACGGCAAACGGCAGCCGCGAAGTGCGCGGCAAGACGCTTGGTATCATCGGTTATGGCAATATCGGTTCGCAGGTCGGCAATCTGGCCGAAAGCCTCGGCATGACTGTGCGCTACTTCGATACTTCCGACAAGCTGCAATATGGCAATGTCAAACCGGCTGCGAGCCTCGATGAGCTGCTGAAGATTTCGGATGTCGTCAGCCTGCATGTGCCGTCCAACAAGTCGACTTCGAAGCTGATTACCGAAGCGAAACTGCGCAAGATGAAGAAGGGAGCCTTTCTCATCAACAATGCGCGCGGTACGGTTGTTGATCTGGAGGCTCTGGCGAAGGTTCTGCAGGAAGGTCACCTTGCAGGCGCTGCCATTGACGTGTTCCCGGTTGAACCAGCCTCCAACAACGACAGGTTTGTCTCCCCGATTCAGGGGCTGGAGAACGTCATTCTCACACCGCACATCGGCGGATCGACAGAAGAAGCGCAGGAACGTATCGGTTTGGAAGTCACCAGAAAACTGGTCGAATATTCCGATGTCGGTTCCACGCTGGGCGCTGTCAACTTCCCGCAAGTCCAACTGCCGCCGCGTCCCACTGGTACGCGCTTCATGCACGTGCATGAAAACCGCCCTGGCATCCTCAACAGCCTCGTGAATGTTTTCTCGACGCATAACATCAACATCGCCAGTCAGTTTCTGCAAACCGATGGCGAAGTGGGTTATCTTGTGATGGAAGCAGACGGCGTCGGTGAGGCCAGCGAAAAGGTTTTGCAAGCCATTCGCGAAATTCCCGGCACAATCCGGGCCCGTCTGCTCTATTGAGTGTATTTCGCAGCGCCAACTATCTCTGGCGCTGCGATTTCTCAAAACGTTTGATGAGGCGGTCTCGACGCAATCGCGAAAGGCGCTGAATCCAGAAAATACCATCGAGCTGGTCTATTTCGTGCTGATGGCAAACGGCGAGCAAGCCTTCCGATTCCTCGGTTTGCTCGGTGCCACTCAGATCTTGATAGCGAATTTTGATGCGGGCATGGCGCTCGACGTCGTCGACTACGCCCGGCATCGAAACGCTGCCTTCCTGATGACGGGTTTTTTCGTCCGAAGCCCAGACTATTTCCGGATTCACATAGAATTTCGGGCTTGGCTCGGTCTGTAGTTCCAAAACCACCAAACGCTTCAATATGCCTATATGCGGTGCCGTTATGCCGATACCCGGCGCTGCATGCATTGTATCGAGAAGATCGGTGCCCAGTTCCTGCAAAGCGCTGTCGAACAGGGTGATCGGCTCGGCAACAGCGCGTAGCCGTTTATCCGGATAGCTTACAATCGGGCGAACAGTCATCGGACCTCACATTTTGCACGCGGATAGACCTCGTATCCGCACGCGATCTTTTGGCCGATTTTCACCGTGGCTTGCAAACACTATCGCAGGTGACCGTCACAATCCTCGCGCTATAACGAGACGCTGCACGTCGCTGGTGCCTTCGTAAATCTGGCAGACGCGAACATCGCGATAAATGCGCTCAACCGGATAATCAGCAAGATAACCGTAGCCGCCATGAATCTGGATCGCGGCGGAGCAGACCTGTTCTGCCATTTCGGAGGCAACGAGTTTGGCCATTGAGGCCTCCGTCAAGCAGGGTTTGCCCGCCTCGCGCAGCGCAGCTGCATGAAGAACCATCTGACGGGCTGTCTCAATCTTCGTTGCCATGTCGGCGAGCCTGAAAGCGACGGCCTGATGCTCGATAATCGGCTTGCCGAATGTAATGCGCTCTTTGGCGTAAGCGCATGCAGCTTCGAACGCTGCGCGAGCCATACCGACTGATTGCGCCGCAATGCCGATGCGTCCGCCTTCCAGATTGGCAAGCGCGATTTTGTAGCCCTGGCCCTCATCGCCCAGTCGGTTCTCTACTGGGATGCGCATGTTGGTGAAAGCGAGCGCACACGTATCCGACGAATGCTGGCCGAGCTTGTGCTCGACGGAAACAACCTCGTAGCCCGGAGTGTCGGTCGGCACGATGAAAGCCGAAATGCCTTTCTTGCCTGCCGATGGATCGGTAACGGCAAACACGATCACCACGCTGCCGTTCTTACCCGACGTGATGAACTGCTTGGAGCCATCGATCACATAATAATCACCGTCGCGGCGTGCACGGGTTTTGAGCGCAGACGCATCCGAGCCGGCCTGTGGCTCGGTCAACGCGAACCCGCCGATCCATTCACCGGCTGCCATCTTGGGAAGAAAATGCTGTTTCTGTTCGTCGGTGCCGAAACGCACGATCGGAACGCAGCCGACGGATGAATGGACCGAAACGATGGTCGAACATGCCCCATCGCCCGCAGCAATCTCTTCCAGCGCCAGAGCGTAGGCAACCGTACCGAGATTGGAACCACCCCATTCTTCCGGCACCAGCATTCCGAGAAAACCAAGCTCGCCCATTTCGGCGAGCTCCGCGCGTGGAAAAGCGTGTTCCCTGTCACGTGCGGCGGCACCCGGCGCGAGCCGTTCTTGCACGAACTGCCGGGCGGCGTCGCGAATCTGCTCCTGCGTATCGCTCAAGAGCATCAGACGATCCTCTCGATACCAACCGCAGTCGCTTCGCCGCCGCCCAGACAGATGCCAGCAACACCGCGCTTCAAACCATGGGTTTCAAGGGCTGAAAGCAGGGTGACAAGTATGCGCGCCCCTGACGCGCCGATGGGATGGCCAAGGGCGCAAGCGCCACCATGAATGTTGACTTTGTCGTGCGGTAGATCAAGATCACGCATGGCCGCCATGGTTACGACCGCAAAAGCTTCATTGATCTCAAAGAGATCGACATCTTTCAGGTTCCAGCCGATTTTCGCTGAAAGCTTGTTTATAGCACCGATCGGGGCGGTCGGGTAGAGATTCGGCTTGTCGGCATGGGTCGCATGGCCGACCAGAACCGCACGTGGGGTGAGGCCGCGCTTTTCCGCTTCGGAAGCACGCATGAGAACAAGGGCTGCCGCACCGTCCGAAATCGAGGAGGAGTTGGCAGCCGTCACGGTGCCGCCGTCACGAAATGCCGGGCGAAGGGTGGGAATTTTTTCCAGTTTCGCCTTGCCGGGCTGCTCATCAATGGAAATTTCAACTTCGCTACGTCCAGCTTTCACTGAAACGGGGGTAATTTCGGCGGCGAAAAGGCCGTTCGTGATAGCATTCTGCGCACGTGTCAGAGAGGCAATGGCGAACTCATCCTGAGCTTCGCGAGTAAACTGGTAGGCTTCCGCGCAGTCTTCGGCAAAGGTGCCCATCAGACGACCTTTGTCATAGGCATCTTCAAGCCCATCGAGAAACATATGATCGATAATCTGGCCGTGTCCCATACGATACCCACCACGTGCCTTTGGCAGCAGATAGGGGGAGTTCGTCATGCTCTCCATGCCGCCGGACACGATGACATCGGCAGAACTTGCCAGCAGCAGATCGTGCGCCAGCATGGTTGCCTTCATGCCCGAGCCGCACATCTTGTTGACCGTCGTCGCGCCGGTTGAAACCGGCAATCCGGCTTTGATTGAGGCCTGACGCGCAGGAGCCTGTCCCTGACCGGCAGGCAGAACACAGCCCATATAGACATCTTCGACCGCTTCCGGTGCAAGACCCGCGCCCGCAAGTGCGCCGCGAATGGCGGCGGCACCAAGATCGGTCGCCTGGGCGTTGGCAAAATCGCCCTGAAAGCCGCCCATGGGAGTACGAGAAGCACCGACAATGACAATAGGATCGCTGTTGGACATGATTGTTCCTCGTTACTTTGCTGCCATGCGAAGTGCGCCATCCAGACGGATGACTTCACCGTTGAGCATCTGGTTTTCCAAGATGTGGCGGGCAAGAGCCGCATATTCGCCCGGGCGACCGAGGCGAGGGGGGAAAGGCACGGAAGCGCCGAGGGCATCCTGGACTTCCTGCGGCATGCCCGCCATCATCGGCGTGGCGAAAATTCCGGGCGCAATGGTCATGACGCGGATGCCATGTCGCGCAAGCTCGCGCGCCACAGGCAAGGTCATGGCAGCAACGCCGCCCTTGGAAGCGGAATAGGCAGCTTGCCCAATCTGGCCGTCAAAGGCTGCAACCGACGCCGTGTTGATGATGACGCCACGTTCTCCGCCTTCACCGGGCTCGTTCTTTGCCATGGCTTCGGCAGCAAGGCGCAGCATGTTGAATGTGCCAATCAGGTTGATCGAAATTGCGCGCGTGAAGCTTTCCAGCTTATGTGCGCCATCGCGACCGAGAACTTTTTCGCCCGGTGCCACACCCGCACAATTGATGAGTATATCGACGTGCCCGAAAGCCTCAAGCGCTGCCGCGATGGCAGCCTTGCCATCCGCATCGCTGGTGACGTCGGTGCGATGAAAGTTCGCCGCCGAACCAAGCGTCTTGACCTGCGCTTCACCAGCTTCCGCATTTACATCGAGAAGCATGACTTTGCCACCGGCACCGACGGCCATTTTCGCAACTGCTGCACCGAGGCCAGAGCTTGCGCCAGTAATCAGAAATACCCGATCCTTAATCTGCATAATCTTGTCCTCAGGCCTTCGTCTGTTGCTGTTTGTCGATTTCCGCCTTGCGCAGGAGGAACCGTTGGATTTTTCCGCTTGGTGTCTTGGGAAGCTCGTTCACGAAATCGATTTCGCGCGGATAGGAATGCGCGGAGAGCCGCTTCTTCACGTGCAACGCCAGCTCATCCTTCAGTTCATGCGTACCTTCGAAACCGGGTGCAAGGATAACGAATGCCTTCACAATTTCCGTTCGTTGCGGGTCAGGTACGCCGACGACCGCTGCTTCATTGACGGCTGCGTGTTCAAGAAGGGCGCTTTCGACATCGAAGGGTCCAATGCGATAACCTGATGATGTTATAACGTCATCGGCACGGCCTATGAAGCTGATCGAACCATCCGGCTCGAATTCCACTGTATCTCCGGTGCGATAGTAACCGTCCGCAATGGCTGGTGTTTCCTGCTTGTAATAGCCGGAAAACCAGAGAAGCGGCGATTTTGCAACATCGACAGCAAGAATACCGGGCTGATTAGGACCGAGCTCATTGCTCTGTTCATCCAGAACGGCAATGCGATAGCCGGGCATTGCATAGCCAGCCGAACCGTGTCGAACGGAATGTTCAAGGCCGTGATGATTATTCACCACCATGCCGAGTTCGGTCTGGCCGTAATGATCGTAAATCGGTGCGCCAAGATATGCGTCGAACCAGCGAATGACTTCCGGGTTAAGCGGTTCTCCGGCGCTCGACACCACACGCAGGCGACCTTTGACACGTTTCGCAGCTTCCGGTCCCTCGGCCATTAACAGACGGAAGGCAGTCGGCGAACCGGCAAGGCTGGTGACGCCAAGACGCTCGATGATGTCGTAGGTGCTTTCGGCGGTGAAACCGCCTTCGTAAAGCGTGGTTGCCATGCCAAGTTGCAATGGCCCGGTCACAGCATAGTAAAGGCCATAGGCCCAGCCCGGATCGGCAATGTTCCAGAAAATATCGTCGGAACGCAGACCGATGGCTTCACGCATATAAGCGCCAAATGCCATCAGCGCATAAAGCGGGACCGGTACGCCTTTGGGCAGGCCAGCGGTGCCGGAAGTCGACATCATCATGAACAGATCGCTGCCCTTGCGAAGCACTGGCGCGCAATCAACCGAAGCAGAAGCCGTCGCCGTGCGAAAATCGATGTCGCCGGCTGGCAGATCTTCGCTGGGCGCCAGCACGATTGCGACTTTGGGGCAGTTTTCAACTTCTGTCAGCTTGGAGCGGTTGGCCGTGTTGGTGACGACCAGTTTTGCGCTGCCGGTTTTCAGGCGGTGTTCGATTGCTTTTGGGCCGAAAGCGGTGAAAAGCGGCTGATAAATAGCGCCGACACGCCATGCGCCGAGAATGGTTGCAATGAGTTCTGGTGTGCGCGGCAACAGGCCGGCGACTACGTCACCAGCGCCGACACCCGCATCTTTTAGTACATTGCCGACACGAGCGGCCATATCGCGCAGGTTCTCGAAGGTAAATTCGGAAAGTTCGCCATTGGCTGCAATCGCGTGCAGGGCTACGCGATTATCACCCGTATGCCGGTCGCAGCATTCAATACAGGCATTAATGCCTTTTTCAGGATTGCCGTGAAGCTTTGCGATGGCATCTTCGATGCGAAATTGTGCAACTGCATCAGCATAACGCGCCAGTGGCGCTGAAACGGACGTTTCAGTCATCCAGTATAACCTCCCTGACCGCCACCTCCTCGTGGCCAACCATACCTAAAGGTTAGCGCGTCACGCATTGCAAACAATGACATTAGATGCATTAATGTGTGATCGATTTTGCAATATAGAGAAGCCATGGAACGCCAAAATATTGCACCGGGCTTTGTCGAGGATGCGCTGGAAAGTGTGCGTGTCCAGGGCATGGATACGGCTGCCCTGATGACGAAGATCGGCCTGCCGGAGACAGTGACAAAACCCGTCACTAATGTGGAATATGGTCGTTTGTGGTGGCTGATTGCCGAAACGATCAACGACGAATTCTTTGGGCTGGCTGCAAGGCCGATGCGCCCCGGCAGCTTCAATCTGCTTTGTCATGCCGTGCTGCATGCTGGCACGCTGGAACGGGCTTTGCGACGGGCTTTGCAGTTTCTCAATGTGGTGCTGGATGATCCACGGGGCGAATTGCGAATCCGTGATGGCATGGCCCATGTTGTTCTGACCGATGCCGGGCACCCGAGACCTGCCTTTGCTTATCGTGCCTATTGGCTGATCCTGATGGGTGTGGTCTGCTGGCTGATCGGGCGACGTATTCCGTTGCGGACGCTCGACTTTGCTTGTCCGGCACCGGTCCACCGTCAAGACTATCACAAGTTCTTCGGAGCGCCGGTCCTGTTCGACCAGCCGGTGACGCGACTGGTTTTTTCATCGTCCTATCTATCACTGCCGATCATTCGCAGCGATGTAGCGCTGGACAGTTTTTTACGAGAGGCTCCCGCCAATATTCTGATCCGCTATCGTCATGATAATGATCTTTCCGCAAGGGTACGCGCGCAATTGAATGCTTTGCCAATCACAGACTGGCCTTCTTTTGACGAGCTTGCGAAGGGACTTGGCATGTCCGTCCCGACCTTGCGACGCAGGCTGCGCGGGGAGGGGCAGAGCTTTGGCACGATCAAGGATGAGTTGCGGTTCGTTATTGCTGAAAGGCTATTGCAGGAAAACAGGTTGAGCGTGGCGGAGGTGGCTGCCGAACTTGGCTACAGTGAGCCGAGCGCCTTTTATCGCGCCTTCCATAAATGGATGGGGCAAAGCCCTGGGCGGTTTCGGACAGTACAACAGGAGGAATAAAAATGCCGGACGGTTAAGTCCGGCATTTTGTCGCTTGGGAGGCGGTATCAGTCTTCCTTGATCATGCTGTCCTTGCTCGTATCCCGCATACGCAGATAAACGATGAGGGAAATGCCAATCATGATGGTGACGTACCAGTAGAACCCGCGTTCCCAGCCACCATTCTTGAAGCTTAGTGCAACATATTCGGCAGTACCACCGAAGAGAGTGTTGGCCAGTGCGTAGGGCAGGGCTACGCCGAGTGCACGGATATGCGCCGGGAAAAGTTCCGCCTTCACCACAGCGTTGATGGAGGTGTAGCCGGTGACGATGATGAGCGCACCCATGACCAGCAGACCAGCCGTGATCGGGTCGCGGGTCTGTTCTAGCGTCGTGAAAATCGGATAGGTGAAAAGAACACCTGCGGCGCCGAACGCGATCATCAATGGCTTACGACCAATCCTGTCTGACAAAGCGCCAGCGATGGGCTGCAGGCACATGAAGATGAAAAGGGTCACGGCATTGATCTGGCTTGCCACTTCACGGCTGAAGCCGGACGTATTCACCAGAAATTTCTGCATGTAGATCGAGTAAGCATAGAATGCGAGCGTACCGCCGGCAGTCAGAAGCATGACGAGAGCGGTTTCCTTCGGATGATGCTTGATAAGCGTCCAGAAACCGGACTTTGGAGTGTCTTTGGTCTTGGCGTTTTTGAAGCTTTCGGTTTCCGCAAGGCCGCGACGCAGCCAGAACACGACAACGGCGAGCAATGCACCGATGAAGAACGGAATACGCCAGCCCCAGGCTTCCAGTGCCGGGGTCTCCATGGTCGACTGAAGCACAATCAAAAGCAAGATTGCGAGAAGCTGGCCTGAAATGAGCGTGACATACTGGAACGAGGAGAAGAAGCCGCGACGATCCTTGCCTGCCATTTCCGACAGATAGGTGGCGCTGGCGCCATATTCGCCGCCGACTGACAGGCCCTGCATCAAACGTGCGAGCACGAGAAGGGCTGGGGCTGCGAGGCCGATGGTCTGATAATCGGGCGTTAATGCGATGATGAGCGAACCTGCACACATCAGCGTCACGGACAGCGCAAGACCCGCCTTGCGACCCTTGCGGTCGGCGTAAATACCCATGATCCACGCACCGATGGGGCGCATGACAAAGCCGACTGCAAAGACTGCGGCAGCACTCATAAGCTGCGCGGTCTGGCTTTCAGACGGGAAGAAGTGCGGTGCAAAATAGAGCGCAAATGCTGCGTAAACATACCAGTCGAACCATTCGACCAGATTGCCGGTCGAGCCACCGATGATGGATTTCAGGCGGCTATTGGTGCTTTGCACTTCACTCCGTTCACTTGTAATTGAGACCATGGGTTGCTCCTTCCAATCTCTGGATTTTTGAATTTCACCCCTTGTTGTGGAACCGGATCAGCGAAACGGTTTCAGGGTGTTTTTCCGTCGCCATTAACTCGTCTCTCTGCACTTCCACTTAGGTTCGTGAGAGAAGGCTTGTTTGGCGCTGGTGAATAATCTCACTCCGCGCTCCGCTTCAGCTTCGAGCACGCAACATCAGTGACCCAGCCGATAAGAGTGGCTCCGGAAGTGATTGCGATGCGGGTGCTATATTGATGCGGTTCACGGTTAAGCTCCTCTCTTCGAAACTCCCTTTTTCGAAGTAGCGCTAACATGCTGTAGCTGAACAATGACCGCCAGAGGGCGAATTTAAAAAGATTAAACTATTGAAATTAAATGATTCTTTGCCGATTTCGATATACTTTCGTGCAGGTATTGTGCAAGATTCTGCGTGACTCTTTGTTTGATTTTGCATAAATCTGCACAAATGAAGGTGCCATCGAGTATTACAAAATTCCTTTTGGTTGCCCTGGCTTTCTTGCTGGCAATCGGTGTGTGGTTTTCCGCCCGGCTGTGGGCGGAAAACGAGGCGCTTGATGGTCTTCGGCAAAATGCGACGCTTATAGCGCGTCAACAGACCCGCCTGATAGACAGTGAACTGGCAAAGTTCCGGTTGTTGCCTGTGGTTTTGAAGGAATATAGCGATCTGCGTGATGTGCTTGCTGGCAGATCGGAGGACGCGACCACTCGCCTGAACCGAAAGCTTGAACTTCTTGCACATCAGATTGGTTCACCAATCATCTATGTGATCGCTCGTGACGGAACTGTTATTGCGTCATCGAATGCTAATACGCCGGAGAGCTTTGTCGGACGCAATTACGATTTCCGGCCTTATTTCAAGGGCGCGATGGCAGGAGGTTCGGCAGAGTATTATGCCATAGGTGATTTGAGTGGGCGTTTCGGCCTTTTTTTGGCGCGGCGCATCGGTGATCAGGCCAGTCCGGTTGGTGTGGTCGTCATCAAATTTGAATTCCACAGACTGGTGCAAACATGGGCAAATGACCCCGGCCAGACCTTCGTTGTTGATCCTCGCGGGATCATACTGGCCTCCACTGATAAGGCCGAAGACCTTCGCTCTTTTCAGCCGATATCAACTACAGAACGCACAAAGATTATCGAGAGTGGACAGTTCAATGCTGCGGATATGAAGCCGAGCAATTATCGTTTTGCGCCGGATGGGATGATGATCGGGCCGTCTGGCCAGTATTCAGTTGCGGTCGACGAGCCGATTGCCGAAACTTCTCTGAAACTGGTTCATATCGAACCTATGGGGCGGGCGCTACGCGCTGCCAACGATCTTGCGCGCCTGATAACGGTGGCAGTTATGCTCGTTTTTGTCATGATCGCCGGTGCCGTTTACTGGCGAGTGAGCCGCGCAGCGCGTGCGGCAGCCTATCGTGCCGAACTCGAGACTGCAGTTGAAGAGCGCACTGCCGCATTGAGCGCGGAAATGGCGGAACGTGAACTGGCCGACAAACGCTTTCGTGATGCGCGGGAAGAGCTCGCCCAGGCGAACAGGCTCGCCTCCCTAGGGTCGATAACCGCAGGGCTGGTGCATGAAATCAACCAACCAGTCGCGACCATTCGGACGCTCACCGAAAACGCACAGCATCATCTAGCACATGGCAAGCTCGATAAGGTCGCCCAAAACCTCAATACATCTGTGGAACTGACAGCGCGCATAGGCTCTATCACACAGGAAATGCGCCGGTTTGCGCGCCGTCGCAGCGGTGTCGTTCGCTCGCTCCCGCTGAATGAGCTTGTGGATGGCACAATGCTACTGATGGGAGACCGGTTCCGCAACGCCAAGGTTCAACTGGATATACCCGAGCGTTCCAACTTGGTGATACTCGCCTGCCGCGTCAGATCGGAGCAGGTGCTGGTGAATTTGCTGCAGAACGCATTGGATGCGGTCGTGAACATCAAGAATCCACGTGTTTCGTTCAGCGTCCGCGACGAGGGCGACCAGATTTCCCTTGTCGTGGACGATAACGGCCCCGGCATTGATCCCCAGTTGGCTGACGAGATTTTTAGCCCATTTGTTACAGGAAAAGCGGACGGCCTCGGTCTGGGGCTGGGCATCGCGAGAGACCTCATGACCGAATTAGAAGGAACGCTACGCGTCGTTCCATCGCAGCTTGGCGGTGCAGCTTTCGCGGCAACCTTGAAGCGGGCGAAAGAGGAGGGTGGCCTTGTCGGAAAGTGAGCCTTTGCGCGTGATGCTGGTCGATGACGATGCAGCATTTCGTACGGCCTTGGCCGATTCATTTGAAATCGCAGGTCTTGATATTGAAGTGCACGGTGACGGTCAGTCCGCTTTGACCAGTTTGACGCCTGACTATCCGGGCATCGTTGTGACCGATATCCGCATGCCGCGGGTCGATGGACATGCGGTGATGGAAGCATTGCTGGCGCGTGACCCGGAACTGCCAGTCATTTTGATGACTGGGCATGGCGACATTGGAATGGCTGTGGCCTCGCTCAAGAAAGGAGCGTTCGATTTCATAGCTAAACCTTTTGCTGCCGATCATCTGATATCGAGCGTACGCCGCGCTTTGGAAATGCGCCGGCTGGTGCTGGAAAATCGCCGCCTTCGCCGGGCTGCGGCAAATGCCGAGCAGGATTATCCCTTACTTGGCGAGACGCCGGTGATGGTGCGACTGCGTGACACGATCCGCCAGCTAGCCAGTGTCGATGTCGATGTGTTGATAGAAGGCGAAACCGGGACCGGAAAAGAATTGGTGGCTCGCCTCCTGCACCGCTGGAGCGCGCGTCATGCCCGCAGTTTTGTTGCCATCGATTGTGCCGCGTTGCCCGACGCCATTGCCGATGAGGTTCTGTTCGGTAGCCGCATTCAGCGCGGCAGAATAGCCGACGCGGATCGCGGCACATTGTTTCTCGATGAAGTCGATAGCATGTCACCGTCCGTTCAAGGCAAGCTGCTGCGTGTTGTCGAAGAGCGTGAGTTGCCTTCGCTTTCAGGAGAGCCGCGCGCGGTCAATCTAAGGATCATAGCGGCTGCGAAAGGCAATCTGGAGGAAGCTGTGACTTCCGGTCGCTTTCGTTCCGATTTGTTTTATCGCCTTGAAACGGTCAGGCTCCGTGTTCCGCCTCTGCGCGAGCGACGGAAGGATATCGGTCTGCTTTTCTCCTATTTTCTTGACGAAGCGGCAGCACAGTTCAGCCAACCGCGACCTGCAATTGATGCAGTCATGGAAGCGCGATTGAACTCGGACGAATGGTCGGGAAATGTCCGCGAACTGCGCAACTATGCCAAGCAGGTCGTGTTGGGATTGCGCCACGATCCAATTACGGAGCCCAGTCCGCTTTCGCTGTCGGAGCAGATGGACCGTTTTGAAGACGGCGTTATTCGCGCGACGTTGGATCGTTGCAACGGTGATGTAGGCGTTGCTGCAATTCTGCTGCAATTGCCGCGGCGCAGTCTCTACGCCCGCCTGCAAAAGCTTGCAATTGACGCTTCGACCTTCAGAAAGCGTGATTGATGTTTTCATTACGGGGTTGGTTTGATAACGATGCCAGCGAACCCGCTGATATTGACGCCAAGTTTTTGCCAGACGACGGTCTGGCAATGAGGATGTGATGGCTACCCCCCTTGATAAAACACAGATCCGCTCCCTGTCGGTCTTTGCCGGCATGGATGATGCGGGTTTAGATCAGTTTCTTGGTCTGGCTACTCGGCGCGCTGTTCCGAAAGGAGCCGCCGTCTTCAATCAAGGTGACGATGCAAGCCACTTTTTTGTGTTGTTGCATGGACGGTTGAAAGTTATGCAAGTTACCGCCGCTGGGCAGCAGATTATTGTGCGGGTTGTCAATCCCGGAGAACTTTTCGGCTTCGCGGTAGCGTTGGGGCGCAAAGACTATCCCGGTACGCCTCTGGCTGCGGTCGATAGTTCCGTCCTTGCCTGGCCGATGGAAATGATGACTGATTTCATGGCGCGCAGCCCCGCACTCGCTGTCAATACGATGCAGATGATCGGGCGCAGGCTGGATGCCGCGCACAATCGCATCAGAGAGATATCAACCCAAGAAGTCGAACCACGTGTGGCACATGCAGTGCTGAGACTTGTTCGTGAAGCTGGGGTAAAAGAAAGTGGCGGTGTGCGAATCGATTTTCCGGTTTCGCGACAAGATATCGCTGAATTGACCGGAACAACTTTGCACACGGTTTCGCGTATTATCAGCCAGTGGCAGACTAACGGCTGGGTGGAAGGTGGCAGACAATCGTTGCTCGTTCGCGACCTCCGGCATCTGAAATTGATCGCCGAAGGTGAGGACTAGGATTTTTTCGACGGAATTAAGAGCTTCCTGTGTCTAGCTTGCCGCTGTTGAACGTTGACCGCTGATCCATGCAGCCCCGATGTTCCCATGCAAGAACCCGTTGGAGAGCGGGACGCCCGGATAGACAGTTCTCAAGCGCGCAATGCCGTCGTCAGGGCTGATAGATCGGTTTAGCACCTCGTCATGGATACGGGCTACTTCCACCATATCGCAGTCTTGCGGTGACAGTCTAAAACGCCTGATCCCTGCTTCTTGCAGCTCAGGAAGGTCCTCAATCAGTGACTGACAGGTATGAGAGAGCGTCTGCACACCGTTCAGTGCCAGAAATGGTTGGCTATCCAGGGTTTTGACTGGCAGTCCGTCTGGCTCTTCACCGCAAACAAATTGGCAGTTGTCCTTTATGTGGCCCTTGGATCGCGCATGCGCACAACGAGCTGAAATGGCGAGCGGCACTCGTCCGAACGTGAATACTTCAAACGCAATCTCAGGCGCGGCTTTGACGATCTCCCGGATTGATCTGATTGGTAACTCTGGCGGCAGGCAGATAGACTGTGCACCACGGGCCGCAAGAACCTTGGCAGTCGCAGCATTATAAACATTGACCAGTGGACCGACTATATGCGGCACACCGGACAACAGCCCCAGCGCCGACAGATCGTTTGCCTCGACTGGCAGTGTCGCCTCCTTGATTGTTTGACGGACCTGTTTTGCTTCCCGTTCAAGCATGACAAGCGCCAGCGAACCGACGTTCACCGTTTTTCCTGCGCGTTGCAGCCGCTCGATCACAGCATCCATATAAGGTGTCAGGAAATGGAACCGTTTGGAGCAGACGATTTCACCGACGGTGACGCGATCGATCGGGGCTTCATCGGCGATACGAAAATAAAAATCCCGCCATTTTGGGCCGTCCCACAGGAAGAGAACGGGACCAAGGCTGAGGCTGGGTGCTGACATATCTATCTCCAGCGTTTGTCGTAAGCGCCCGAAGTCGTTTGCTGGCCTTCGCTCAGCAGACGGAGGCGGGACAGAATGGCGGCGCGACGTTCGGGACTTGCTGCGAGTGTCTGACGAAGTGTGGCGACGACTTCACCAACATAAGCCCTGCCACGCTGGCGCCCTTCAATCTTGAGCGCCGAGACGCCCGCCGCTCGCAACTCGTCGATATGATTCATGACATCGAGCGAAACCGGATCTTCAAATGCATATCCTTGATCGTCTGCGATATTGAAGCGGCCTTTGCAGAGTGTTGGATAGCCGGTGGGTTCGCCCAAAGGAAAACGGTTGATCGTGTAATCACCGAGCTCGGAGACGAGTTCCTCTCCGTCTTGCCGGTAGCGGACGTGGCTGGCCGGTGAGCAAACACCGTTCATGTTGGGCGATCTGCCGGTGGCGTAGGACGACAGAGAGCATCGTCCTTCTGCCATCACGCATAGTCCACCGAACACGAATACTTCCATTTCGCAGCCGATCTTGCGGCCGAGTTTCGCAATATCGGCAATGGTCAGAACGCGTGGTAACACGACACGCTTAGCCTTGAATGCATCGACGAGAAACTGAATCGCGTCTGCGTTGGAAGCTGAGGCCTGTACGGATACGTGGAGCCGCTGTGTTGGATGCTTCTCGGCAGTATAGGCCATGAGCCCGAAATCGGCGAGGATGACTGCATCTGCGCCAAGGGAGGACGCATCGTCTACAGCTTGATACCAAATGTGCTCATCGCCTGCGCGCATGAACGTATTGATGGCAACGAAAACTTGCGTTTTACGAGCATGGGCGAACTGGATTGCGTCGCGTAGTTCGTCACGGTTGAAGTTAAGGCCGGGAAAGTTGCGTGCATTCGTTTCGTCGCGAAAGCCGCAATAGACCGCATCCGCTCCAGCACCCACTGCTTCACGCAAGGCCGATGGCGTTCCTGCAGGGCAAATCAGTTCCATCCGGTAGCTTCCTTGCCGAGGGCCTTGCTGCGTACGTAATTCGCGATGCCGCGGACCATCGGGGCAAATGGTCCTGCACTTGTGCCGAGGTCGGATGGAAGGTCTATATTGCAGTCATCCAGCGCATTGCGAAGCGCTAGCATGGCCTCCATGTCGCCCGTCACGGTAACATCCCTGGAGAAGAACAGCGCATCTCCATCAAGCTTACCTTCGAGAAGCGCTAGCAGCATAACCAGTGGTCCTTCGATGCCTGCGTCGACCTCCGTCGCTTCGTCGCCGCGCACGATTGTGATGCGCGGCTTATCCGGCTCGATCACAAAAGCGAATGGTATGTCGGACGGGCGAAAACGGAACCGCTTCGTCGCATAGTCTCCGAGACGCTCGAAGAGGCCCGGATGCGCGCGCATTACTTGAAAGAAAATGCGCGAGACAAAAGGGGCGATCAGAAAAGGCGGAACAAGCCGGGCTGGAACAGCCACAGCCGGAGGTATCTTCATCATCACTCAGCTCCGGTGAGCTTTACAAGGTGAGTTCAGAACTAGGCGATTCAATACAATGACAGTTTGATTCAGATCAAAGACGGCGAAGGAATTCGATATTCAAAACTAAGGGCATGAAAACGGCTCGCTCTCTTCCGTCACATTACGACTGCCTGCAAAGCTTTTTGTCGGAGCTTGAACGGCGCAACGATCTCATTCGGATCAAACGTTCGGTTTCGCTCGTCCAGGAAATAACAGAAATCCACAAGCGTGTGCTCGAAGTGGATGGTCCGGCATTACTCTTCGAACAACCGGTCGATGCAGACGGTCATCAACATTCAATTCCACTCGTGGCCAATCTTTTTGGTTCCGCGCGACGTATTGCATTGGGACTTGGTCGTGCCGTCGAGGAAATTCCCGATCTTGCGGAGATGCTTGCGGAACTGCGTGCACCAAAGCCGCCCCGTTCAGCAGGGGAAATATGGAGCAAGCTGCCTTTGGCAAAGGCAGCATTGGATATGCGTCCTCGGCAGCTCCGACGCGCATCGGTGCAGGCGACGATACTCGAAGGCGAAGCAATCAACCTCGATCTACTGCCGATCCAGTGGTGTTGGCCGGGAGAGCCTGCGCCGCTTGTTACCTGGCCGCTGGTTATCACGCGGGCGCCAGACGATCCATCCGACGTAAATGTCGGAATTTACCGGATGCAGAAGCTTGGCCGGGATAAGTTGATCATGCGCTGGCTCGCCCATCGCGGCGGTGCGCGTCATCACCGCATGTGGCAAAAGCGAGGCGAGGATATGCCTGTTGCCGTTGCTATCGGGGCCGATCCGGCGACGATCCTTGCAGCCGTTATGCCCTTGCCTGAAGGGATGAGCGAACTGGGCTTCTCGGGCCTGCTTGCTGGACGAAGGCCTTCCGTCGTTGATGCGCACACTGTGCCGCTCTCCGTGCCCGCTAACGCTGAAATCATTCTGGAAGGGCGAGTTTCCACATCAGTGATAGCGCCAGAGGGGCCTTATGGTGATCACACGGGCTATTACAATAGTGTCGAGGAATTTCCGGTCATGCAGGTGACAGCGATAACCATGCGGGAAAACCCGGTCTATCTTTCGACCTATACCGGTCGCCCGCCGGACGAGCCCTCAAGACTTGGCGAAGTGATGAACGAGCTGTTCGTGCCAATTGTACGAAAGCAATTCCCGGAAATCGCCGATCTGTGGTTGCCTCCAGCGGCGTGTTCCTATCGGGCAATAGTCGTTTCGATTGACAAGCGCTATCCCGGTCAGGCGCGGCGGGTGATGATGGGGCTTTGGTCGATGCTGCCACAGTTCAGTTACACGAAGCTCATAATCGCCGTCGATCCCGACATAAATGTCCGCAACTGGGATGACGTCATGTGGGCACTTGCCACACGCTTCGATGCCAGTCGCGATGTCATCACGCTTACCGACACACCAGTGGACTATCTCGATTTCGCGTCGCCGCGCTCAGGTCTGGGCGGGAAGCTCGGACTTGATGCGACCAACAAAATCAGTGCGGAAACTGACCGGGAATGGGGTGCGGTGCTGAAGATGAGCGACGATGTAATCGCCCGCGTGGATGCAATGTGGGGCGAGCTTGGGTTGATTAAGGAAAGCATGCGATGAAACGGGTTGTTGTTGGCATTTCCGGCGCATCGGGCGCTCTCATCCCGCTCAAACTGCTGGAACAGCTTTCTGCTTTAAGCGATGTCGAGCCCCATTTGGTCGTATCGGACGCAGCGCGACACACATTGCGCCACGAGTTGGGTCCAGACGGCTATGCGCTTCTGCACAGGCTGGCGCACAGAAGTTATTCCGTCAGCGATATAGGTGCACTGATTGCGAGCGGATCAGTCGCAACGGCCGGTATGATCGTTGCGCCGTGCTCCATGCGGACGCTCGCGGCGATCGCAACGGGGTACAGCGACAGTCTGTTAACCCGCGCTGCGGACGTTCATTTGAAGGAGCGGCGCAAGCTGGTCCTGATCGCGCGGGAAACGCCGCTACATCTGGTTCACCTGCGGAATATGTGCACGGTGACAGAAATGGGCGCGATTGTGATGCCGCCGGTTCCGGCCTTTTACTTCAAACCCCAATCGGTAGAGGATGTGGCTGATCAGATCGCGGCGCGAGCCATTGATCTGATCGGTATTGGCGAGAAGCAATCGGAGAGCTGGGCGGGAATGCCCGGCAATCGATAGCAGCAGTGATGGCATTATGCGAAAGGTTCGGTTGGGCCTTTCGCTGGCTGGGTAAACCATTTCGGTCCGGTTGCCGTCATATGGATATGATCTTCCAGACGAATACCGAACTGGTCCGGGACCACGATCATCGGCTCGTTGGAGAAGCACATGCCTTTAGCAAGTGGGAGTGAATTCCCGCGAACGATGTATGGAGCCTCGTGAATTTCCAGACCAAGGCCGTGACCGGCTCGATGCGGAAGGCCGGGTAGCGCATAATCCGGTCCCAATTCATACTTCACGAGCGTAGTGCGTGCTGCATCGTCAAGGGTTGAACAAGCCGCACCAAGCTTTGCTGCGTCAAAAATGGCTTGCTGCGCTTCGCGTTCAATTGCCCATATGCGCGAAAACTCTGCGCTTGGATCGTCCAGCATGTAGGTGCGCGTGAGATCGGAGTGATAGCCATCAATCCGGCACCCGGTATCCACAAGGATAACGTCACCGGGCTGATAGAACTGTTCGCCATCTGCGCCATGTGGCAACGAAGTCGCCGTTCCGAACGAGACGATGCAGAATGTCGACCCGCCTGCGGCGCCGAGGGCACGGTGCTGTTCATCGATAAAGCGCACCACTTCGCTTGCGGCAATACCGGGCTTGATCAGCGCGTGCGCTCGGCGATGAACTTCAAGCGTCAGATCCATCGCGTACTGAATAATAGCGATTTCATTGGTTGACTTGCAGATGCGCTGTTCACGGATCAGTTCGCCGCCGTCAAGCAAGCGCTCCGGCGAGATTTCCTGTTTAAGCGCATTATAGACGAACAGCGGCACGGCATCGTCCACGGCAAGTGTCACGCTTGCCGGAATGAGTGATGCTATCAGCGCTGCGCTACTTTCTTCCTCCTGCCAAACACGGATTTCTCCTGGCAGATGCGGCAGGCTTTCTACGCGGCTCTGTTCAAAGCCGGGAACGATATAAATGACTTCCGACGGTGTGACGAGGGCACCCAGAAAACGTTCGCTGATGTGCCAGACAAGCCCGGTATAATAACGCAAACTTGCCGTTGGTCCGAGCAGAAGGCCGCCAATCCCGCGCTCTCTCAACTTGCCTTGCAACAATGCCAGTCGTTCCAAGCGCTCTTCCTGTTCGACCCGCGGAGGAGATGACGGTAAAGTCATAATGCATACCTTTGTGATTTTGTTTGTGCGCAAGCCTGTGTCTGAAAGCGGCTCACTTGTCGCCAGATATATCACGGCTTGCGCTGTCTGAAAGTAATCTCTCTGCTCTTGTGTTCAAAAGTGCAGGACTATAAGGTCAATCGGCGTAACACGATGTGGAGTTCGTTTTTCAGCATTTATTGCGACAGATGCGAAACCATTCCTGCAACTGCATGAGAGAGGCAAGCGCTCACAAATTGATGATTACCGGACCAAACGTCCTATGGTACATTGCAGGCTTGAATGTGAAACATTAAGTGACATCACACTGTAGTAATAATGTTTTGATATAATTCGCGCAGTTTCAAAATGAGTTCAGCGTTTGTGAGGTTTCATGTCCGAGATATGGCAGTGGGTTTCCGCTTTCGGTTTTTCGATTGTCATCATCGTCGCTGCGCTGGTCTATCTCAACATGTCCAACCGTGAAACGCCTGGCGACATGTTCAATCTTTTCACCAAGGTCGGCGCTGTCGCAGTGGCATTCGTTGCCGCTCTTGCGAGCCTGGCCGCCGCAGCTATTATTGATTGATCCAACCGCTTATATTTTCAGCGAAGACACTGCGGCTTCGCTTTTATGTACATAATCATTGGCATCCTGTTGTCGCTGAAATAGCAGGATAAAAAGCAAGTCCGTCAGAACCAGTTGTGCATCGCGTGCGGTGATCGATGATGAGCGAACGCGTTCTTCGTCTGCGACTGTGTACAGACGAATGTCGGCGATCTTATTGAGCGGGTTCTCGTTGAGTCCTGTGACGGCAATCACAGTCGCTCCCCATTTTTTAGCCTGTTCAGCAATGCGAAGGGTTTCAATGCTCGTTCCGGAATAGGAAAGAGCAAACAGAACATCGCCTTCGTGCAATGTGGAAACATTGGCCATCTGGATGTGACTATCGCTGTCGTGCATCACATTGCGACCGAGCTTCATCAGCTTGTAAGAAAAATCGCGTGCGACGAGTGACGATGCGCCGACGCCGGCGAGGTGGATACGCCGGGCGCTGATCAGGGCTTGCAAAGCGCCGTCGATACCTTTTTCATTGTTGACGGAAATCGTCTGCTGCATGGATTGCAGTTTACTGCCGATAAGCTTCTGCAGAACCGTGATATAGCTGTCCCCGGTCTCAATGCTGCCATGGACCATGCCTGCCGGAACCTGCCATTCCTTGGCGCGCGCCTCGCTGACGGCGAGTTTAAGTTCCTGATAGCCGTCAAACCCGAACTTCTGACTGAACTTGACGACGCTGGATTGACTCCGACCGGTTGCGACCGCGAGCGCGGAAGAGGAAAGCTTCAGTACCTGTTCTGGATGATCGACGATGAACTGGCCGATCTTTCGGTCTGCAACAGTCAATTCGTTCAGTTTGGCGTTGATCTTTTGCAGGATCGACATGCGCGATTATTCCCCATTCCGGCGCCGGAGGGCTCGATATTCGGTTGCCTTGCCTCATAGGATAACCGAAATTGATTTGGAATATAAAATTCCAATCTTTTAAAATTTACGGAATGAGCTAACAATCCGCAAGAGAGGACATGGTGGAGAGACATGGAACGATTGCGAATTGTCGGTGGACGACCATTGCAGGGAGCGGTCAATATCTCCGGTGCGAAAAACGCCGCGCTGCCTCAGATCGCGGCTTCCTTGTTAAACCCTCACCCTGTTGAACTTACCAACCTCCCAGCGGTGAGTGATGTCGGAAACATGCTCAATGTCGTGCAGTCATATGGGGCACGAATCTCCCGCGCGCCGCACTCGACGACAATAACCGCCACAGATGTTGTCGGAGGAGAAACTCCTTATGACACTGTAAGGCGAATGCGTGCGACGGTTCTGGTGCTGGCACCCTTGTTGGCCAGACTGGGCAAGGTTCGTGTTTCCTTGCCGGGCGGGTGTGCCATCGGTGCGCGTCCCGTGGATATGCACTTGAAAGCGCTCGCAACACTTGGCGCAGATGTTTCCATTGATCGCGGCTGGATCGTGGCTTCGACTGATAACGGCCTGATCGGAAGCCGGATTGTTTTGCCAGCGCCTTCCGTTGGTGCGACGGCGACGGCGATGATGGCGGCAACTTCCGCTCGTGGCGAAACGGAAATATTGAATGCGGCTCGTGAGCCGGAAATTGGCGACCTCGCCGCATGTCTCGGGGGCATGGGGGCGCAGATTGAAGGAGCGGGTACGCATCGCATTCTGATCCAGGGCGATACATCTTGGCAGACTGCACGCCACCACGGCATACCGGATCGAATCGAGGCCGGAACTTACGCTGTTGCTGCCGCCATTACAGGCGGCACGCTCGAACTCACGCATGCCCGTCTTGAACATCTCGCGTCTGTTGTGCAAGTGCTTGAAACGATGGGCGTAAGCGTTTGGCCAAGTGATCGCGGATTGGTTGTTTCACGTAGCGGTTCCTTGCGTGGAACTGATCTGACGACAGAGCCCTATCCTGGTTTTCCGACCGATCTGCAGGCCCAATTCATGGCACTGGCAGCTTGTGCCGAAGGAGCATCACTCATTCGCGAAACGGTGTTCGAAAGCCGGTTCATGCATGTGCCGGAACTGATGCGGCTTGGTGCCGACATCAAACTGCATGGGACAACTGCGCTGGTACGCGGCGGGCGCCCGCTGCATGGCGCACAGGTTATGGCAACGGATTTGCGGGCGTCCGTGTCACTTGTTCTTGCAGCGCTCGTGGCCGAGGGAGAAACTGTCGTTAATCGCATCTATCATCTGGATCGTGGATATGAACAGCTTGACCGCAAACTGAAGCTTTGCGGTGCAGATATAGAACGGCTGTCAGAATGACGTCGGACAGGATTGGGAAAGATCAGTTCTATCTTGGTGTGGATGGCGGCGGTACGGGCTGTCGAGCCCGGCTGGAAAATGAGACCGGCAATGTGCTGGGACAAGGATTGTCTGGCCCGGCAACTACACGGCTCGGGATAGACAAGGCGTGGGAATCCATCGCACGTGCGTTTGACGCAGCAATCAGCGAGGCGGGCCTGGGTGCTGAAGAGTTGGCCAGAACACATGCAGGCGTTGGGCTGGCGGGCATAGGCAGGCAAGGTGCGCTTGAAGGACTTCAGGCTATACAGCATCCCTTTTCGAGTATTCATTTCATGAGTGACGGCAAAGGCGCATGTCTCGGTGCACATTCGGGTAGTGATGGGGCTATCGTTATTGCCGGGACCGGCTCAATTGGTCTCGGCTTCGTGAATGGTATCGACATTCGCGTCGGAGGCTACGGCTTTCCAATTTCCGACGAGGGCAGTGGTGCTTTTCTGGGGCTGTCAGCGATTCAACAGGCCCTTCAGGCTTATGATGATCGGATCGAGCGTACGCCGCTTCTCTATGAGGTTATGGAGCGCTTTAACCAAAGCCCGATGGAAGCTGTGGCGTGGATGGACTGCGCAACCGCTACGGAATATGCGTCTCTGGCGCCTATGGTCATGCGTCATGCGGACCAGGGAGATGCAGCGGCACGCCGTATCGTTCAGGCGGCTGCGGGCCACATAGATACTATCGTGCGCGTGCTTTTCGAAAAGGGGGCGCCGCGCGTGACCTTGCTTGGCGGGCTTGCTACCCCACTTGAACCGTGGTTGGCGCCCGACGTCCGCAGGCGGTTGAAACCTGCCGACGGTGATGCGGTTTCCGGTGCGATCATTCTTGCGCGAAACATGGCTTCTGCAAATAAGGAATAATTTATTCCTTATTTTGATTGACTGAAGGAATTTATAATCCTAACATTTATTAACTATAAGGCGGCGCGTTTTGAACGCTGCTCGATAAGCAGGCAGAGGCATGACGGAACAGGCGTTGTTATCTGAACTGGATAGACTGGTTTCTGAAGAGCGAAACCCACGCACGATGGATATCGATCTCTTGTCGAGCCTTGCTATCGTACGCCGCATCAACGACGAGGATCATCTGGTTCCCGTTGCTGTTGAGCAAGTGCTGCCTCAGGTCGCCGAGGCCGTCGATAAGATCGTCGACGCATTTCGGGTTGGCGGCCGGCTGATTTATTTGGGCGCAGGAACAAGCGGACGTCTTGGCGTTCTCGATGCATCGGAATGTCCGCCGACTTTCAGCGTACCGGAAGGCATGGTGATCGGGCTGATTGCAGGCGGCGTGGATGCATTGCAACATGCAATCGAAGGGGCAGAAGATGATCCGTCGCTCGGGGAATCTGATCTGCGCAACATAGGTCTGACTTCGCACGATGTTGTCGTGGGAATCGCCGTTAGCGGGCGAACGCCCTATGTAATAGGCGGTCTCGCCTACGCAGCATCTATCGGCGCTACGACCGTAGCGCTCTCCTGCAATCCCGATTCGACCATTGCGACCATGGCTGAAATCGCGATATCGCCGGTTGTTGGGCCTGAAATACTGACGGGCTCGACGCGGCTCAAGTCCGGTACGGCGCAGAAGCTCGTTCTTAATATGCTGACGACGGCGAGCATGATCCGAATAGGGAAAACATACGAGAATCTCATGGTGGACGTCAGTGCCACCAACAATAAGCTTGTCGCGCGGGCATCGCGAATTGTCATGCAGGCAACCGGTTGCGGGGCGGGGGAGGCAAAACGCGTTCTCGCTTTGACGGATAATGAGGTCAAGCTTGCAATCCTCATCACGATCACCGGAATGCCAGTGGATGAGGCAAGAAAGGCATTAAAGAATGCTGGGGGATTTCTTAGACAGGCAATAAATGCCAATAAAGCGTGAGCCGAAGCGGGGAAGCAGTCGGACATTAGCATTGCAGTCATTTGCGAGGGAAGAAAATGGGAGCGAGTTTCAAGAAAAGCCTTATTGCGGGCGCAGCCGCAATAGCGTTGAGCATTGGAAGCTTTGGTGGATTAGGTGTTTCGACGGCTTTTGCCGCGACGCTCCGAATGGCCTGGTCGCAGGATGCCACTGGTCTCGATCCGCATAAGCAGCCAGCATTCTCATCGATTCGTCTGCTCGAGCTCATCTATGAGCCGCTCGTCCGTCTTGGTTCCGACCTTCAGATCGCGCCTGCCATTGCCAAAAGCTGGGAATTTTCCGAAGGCGGAAAGGTTCTCACATTCAAGCTCGACAAGAATGCGAAATTTCAGAACGGTCAGCCGGTAACGCCAGCCGATGTGAAGGCCTCCTTCGAGCGCATTCTGGATGAAAAGACAGGCGCTGTCGCGCGTGCGAACTTCGGTTCCATTTCTGCTATTGAAACGCCGGACGCTGAAACGGTCGTCTTCAAACTCTCCCAGCCTGACGTTCCGCTATTGGCTGCAATCGCCAGCATCAATGCGGCGGTCGTTCCAGAAAGCGAGATCAAGGCGGGAACTATAGGTACGAAAACTGTTGGGTCGGGCCCATTCGTCCTTGAGCGCTGGGAACCGAATTCCAAGGAAGTGCTGAAAGCCAATCCCGACTGGGCGGGCGGTAAAGTAGCGATCGACGGGATCGATATCAGTGTCCTGCCGGACGAAACAGCAATCCTTGCAGCGCTTCGCGCCAAGCAGATCGACTTTGCGCTCCTCAGCGACCCGCTGGTCGCAACGATGGTGTCAAACGAAAGCGCTCTGGAACTGGTGCGCACTCCGGCTCTTGCTTATCATGTCCTGCAGTTGAACCCGTCGCGCAAGCCGATGACGGAACTGGCGGTGCGTCAGGCAATCTCCTGCGCCGTTGATCGTCAAGATGTGCTCGATACAGCCTTGCTCGGTGAAGGCAAGGTAACGGGCCCGCTGACAATGCCGGCCTATGCGAGCGATCCAAACACGCTCTTCTGCTACAAGCGCGATGTCGAAAAAGCGAAGAAGCTGATGGCGGATGCCGGTTATGCGGATGGTTTTTCGGCAACTATCATTGCTGCGAATGGAGAGCCTGCAACCGCTGCAGCCGAAGCCCAGGTTCTCCAGTCGCAACTCGCCGAAATCGGCATCAAGCTCGATATCCGCATGATGGAACTCAACGTCTATGTCGATACGTGGTTGAAGGGCGACTTCGATATGGCGGTGGCGCTTAACGGTGGTTCGGCTGATCCCTACACGATGTATGGCCGTTACTGGACAAAGGCGGGTAACCTGCAGAAAGTCGCACAGTATATTGACGATACGCTTGACGATTTGATGCAAAAGGGAAGAGCCGAAACTGATCCTGAAAAACGCAAGCTTATCTTCTTTGACTTCGAAAAGCACATAACAGAAGTTTCTCCTTGGATATGGCTTTATACGGCCAACAACTACGTCGCCTACCAGAAGAACGTTACCGGTTTTGAGCCTCGCGCTACCGGTTCGCTGTTCGGCGTAACCAAGCTGCAGATCGGGCAGTGATGTCATGAAATCCGCCACGTCTTCAATATGGAGGCGTGGCTTTCCAGTGCCTTCCTTGATGGCAGGCCGTGAGTAATCTGACATGAATTATCTGACACGTCGGCTGCTGACATTTCCCCTGGTTATGCTGGGGGTGTCGATCCTTGTCTTCGTCGCGATCCGTATGGTTCCAGGTGATTCCATTACGGCTATGCTTGGAACGGAAGCAGGGCTGCTGACGCCGGAACAGCGGCAGTCTCTGGCGCAATATTTTGGTATCGACCAAAGCTGGACCACACAGTACTGGCGTTGGCTCGGTGACGTAGTGCAAGGTAATCTGGGTGTCTCGGTCACATTCGGGAAGCCAGTTCTGACAGTTATTCTTGAACGCTTCCCGCTGACACTGCAGCTGGCATTGATGTCGATGATTATTGCCTTGCTCATCGGCCTCCCGGCAGGGGTTTATGCAGCAACGCGCAACGAAAAAATGTCCGATCTCGTGGTTCGCATTTTTGCAATGATCGGGCAGTCGACTCCGAGCTTCGTTCTTGGTCTCCTCTTCATTTATATTCTTTCGGCAGGGTTCGGTGTCTTGCCTGCCATGGGCGAATTCACGCCACTATGGGTAAATCCGTGGCAGAATTTTCTACAGATGATTTTGCCCGCCATAACGCTCGGCTGTGCATTTGCGGCGTCGGTCACACGCATATCGCGTTCGGCTATGCTGGATGTTCTCAGTGATGATTATGTTCGCACAGCGCGCAGCAAGGGGGCCTCGGCTCGCTCTGTCATCTGGCGACACGCATTGCCGAACGCACTCATCCCTGTGGTGACGCTGAGTGGTGTAGAATTCGGTTACCTTCTGGGCGGAGCTGTGCTGGTCGAGCAGATCTATGCTCTGCCGGGGCTCGGACGCATGGTGCTGGATGCCATATTGCAGCGCGACTATGCGCTGGTACAGGGTAGTATTCTCTTCATCGCGTTAAACTTCATGATCGTCAATCTGCTTGTTGATCTTCTTTACGTTGCGCTCGATCCGCGCATTCGTCTGGGGGAAAACTAATGCAGATATTGCGTTCCGTTTTTGCTCATCCGAGTGGCCGTATCGGCGGGCTCATCGTATTGATCTATCTGATCGTCGCGTTTCTGGGGTATTTCGGTTTTACGCCGCATGACCCGTTGATGCAGTACCGGATAGACAGGCTGCGTCCTCCAAGTGCTGCTCACTGGATGGGAACTGATCTGTTCGGTCGTGACGTCATGAGCCGCCTGATGGCAGGCATCGCGCAATCCTTCATCGTTGGCTTTTCTGCGGTCGGAATTGCCGCCATCACGGGCACCGTTCTGGGATTGACTGCGGCATGGTTTGGGCGCTGGTGGGATGGAACTGTCATGCGCGTCATGGACGTGCTTCTGGCATTTCCGGCAATCTTGCTTGCGCTTCTGATCATTGCCGTTGTCGGACCGGGAACAGGAACAAGTATCGCCGCCATTGCCATCGTCTATACCCCGATTTTTACGCGGGTTGTGCGTGGTCCGGCGTTGTCGATCAAAACACGTGAATTTGTTGATGCAGCGCGTACGTTCCACAGTAGCAACCGTTACATCCTTTCGCGCCATCTACTGCTTAATCTGGTCGCGCCTCTGACCGTACAGATCACCTTGGCGCTTGCCTGGTCGCTGCTGACTGAAGCAGGCTTGAGCTTCCTCGGTCTCGGCACGCAGCCGCCGGCTTCGTCGCTTGGTCTCATGCTGGCAGATGCGCGCAATCTCATGGAAACCGCGCCATGGCTGCTGGCATTTCCGGGACTGGCGATCATGATCGGTATTCTTGGCTTCAACCTTCTGGGTGATGCTCTGCGCGACATTCTCGATCCCAGAATGCGGAGGGTAGCGGCATGAACAAGCTTCTGTCCGTCTCAAACCTTCGTGTCGGTTTCGGGCGCAATCCTGAAGCCAATGAGATTGTGCGCGGTGTGAGTTTCGATCTCGCCGCCGGGGAAACGCTGGCGATTGTCGGGGAAAGCGGTTCCGGTAAATCTGTAACGGCCTTGTCGATCAATCGCCTTGTGGATTTTGGCGGCGGGCACATTATCGATGGAACGATCGAGCTGAATCGCGCGAACGGTACCACCATCGATCTTGCGACTGCGAAAGAAGCTGAGCTGACGAAAGTCCGCGGCGCGGAAATCGGCATGATTTTTCAGGAGCCGATGACGTCACTCAATCCAGTGCTCACTATCGGGACACAGATTGAGGAATCGTTTCGTCTTCACCGTGGACTTACCGGCAAGCAGGCAGCTTCCGCTGCCAAGGACGTACTTGATCGCGTACGCATTCCGGATGCTGCACGGCGTCTCAAATACTGCCCGAACCAGCTTTCCGGCGGTATGCTGCAACGGGTGATGATTGCAACGGCGCTTGCGTGCAATCCGCGCCTCATGATCGCCGATGAGCCGACCACTGCGCTCGATGTTACGGTACAGGCACAGATCATGGCACTTCTGGCAGAGCTGAAGCGCGAAACCGGCATGGCGATGATCTTCATCACTCATGACATTGGTCTGGTCGCAGGTATGGCCGACAAGATCATGGTCATGCAACACGGCGAGGCAGTGGAGCAAGGTGAACTGAATGTCGTTCTCGATCAGCCTCAGCATCCTTACACGCAGCATCTCCTGAAGGCTGTGCCACATTTTGAAAGCGGCAAGGCTGTACGAACGGATAACGTACGCGCAGCCAAACCCGGAACGAATCCGATTCTGGCTGTGGAAGGGCTCACAGTCCGGTTCCCCGTCAAGGGCGGCATTCTTGGCCGCAGACTTGGTGCAGTTCATGCCGTGGAGGGTGTCGATTTCGATCTTGTTCCGGGCGAAACACTGGCGGTCGTAGGGGAGAGTGGTTCGGGTAAGTCGACGACTGCGCGTGCAATTCTCGGGCTCGTCAAAGCGTCACGCGGCAAGCTTGAAGTCGGTGTAACTGATACCGCCGACACTCGAAATTCATCTTCTGTGCAGATGGTTTTTCAAAATCCCTATGCATCGCTTAATCCTCGTCTGCGTATAGACGGCATTCTTGCTGAACCGGTTATAGCTGCTGGCGGGCGCGGCGGGCCGGAAACACGACAGAAGATGCTGCAGTTGCTTGACCGGGTGGGGCTGCCTGCAAACAGTCTGGAGCGCTACCCACACGAGTTTTCGGGTGGGCAGCGCCAGCGGCTTTGTATAGCCCGCGCCTTGATGCTGAATCCTTCAGTGGTGGTGCTCGACGAAGCCGTCTCAGCTCTCGACGTATCCGTACAGGCGAAAGTGCTGGAGCTGTTGATCGATCTCCAGAAGGAACGTGGTCTCGCTTATCTGTTCGTGTCGCATGATATGGCGGTGGTGGAGCGTATCGCGCATCGCATCGCCGTCGTTTATGCTGGGCAGATCGTGGAAATTGGCGATGCCGCTTCCATCCTTTCTGCACCAAAACACTCCTATACGAAGCGGCTGATCTCTGCCGTTCCAAGTATTGATCGGCGCAACGAGCATTTTACCCTCGATACGCGACAAGTGCCTTCACTCGTACGCCCGCTGGGATATGAGCCGGCACCGGCAAACTGGCAGACATATGGTCATGATCACATGGCCCGGACCGAGGCATAACTATCATGGCAGAACCGAATGTCCGCCACTCCGTCGATACTGCTTTTACGGCTCGCTTTGAAAAAGCTTTTAGCCTTCTGACAGGTGCGTGTGACTCAGGCCGTATTCCGGGAGGTGTGCTCGGAATGGTCGATCTCTCCGGGAACCGGGCTGTCCGGGCGACCGGCTATGCGCAGACCATTCCGGCCCGGCGCGCGATGACAACCGATACGTGGTTCGATCTCGCTTCGCTGACCAAAGTGATTTTCACGACACCTCGCATCCTTACGCTGGCCGAGGAAGGTGTCATTGACCTCGATGCACCATTGATCACGTTGCTTCCGGATCTTCGGCAATATGATAATGATGCCTGGGAGCGCAAAGTCACCTTTCGTGAATGTCTCGGCCACCAGACGCCATTTCCGTCGGTCGAACCGATCTACACATATGGACGAGATCCGGAATTGTTGCGCGCATTCGTATTGCAACGCGAATGGAGAGAATCCGCGCTGGTTTATTCAGACATCAATTTCATTCTGCTCGGTTTTGCGATGGAAAGATTTTACGGCAAGACCATTCGCGAGATGGACCCCGGCGAAGGCTTTGCCTTTTCCGCGGAGCCGGAGATTAGTGCCGCTACCGAAGATTGCACCTGGCGCAATCGTGTACTCTGCGGTGAGGTGCATGACGACAATTGTTCAGCGTTGCAGGGTGCGGCGCACGCGGGTCTGTTCGGTACGGGTGCGTCCATACTCGATTTTGCGCTTGGCTTGCTTGACGGCACGGGTGCATCGCAAAACGTTATCGAACACATGCGCCAACCACTATCCGCCACCCGCACGCATGGCTGGGAACGGCCTTATGACGGTTGGTCGGGGGGCAATTTCAATTCGAAGGATACAATCGGGCATACCGGTTTCACGGGAACCGGCTTGTGGATTGATTTTGAAGCGGGCAGGGCATGGACCTTGCTCACCAATCGTATTCATCCGACACGTCACTTTGACGGCGGTATTCTGGCGCTGCGTCAGGGTGTCGGCGACGCAATTTCATTGGGATAGGAGACGTCTATGCAGCCAATATGGGCCGTTGGCCTGATGACCGGTACCGTTCTTGATGGAAACATCGATGTTGCTCTGTTGAAAACTGATGGCGAAACCATTGCGGAATTCGGCGCTTACGCGTTGAAACCTTATCCCCTTTGGATTCGTGATCTTCTCGAACAGGCGCAGGCCGAGGCTCGCGTCTGGAATTTTGAGGGCACGGAACCTGCGATTTTTGCTGAGGCCGAGGAAGCGCTGACACGCGCGCAGTCTGCGGCTGTGCGCGAACTGGTCGAGGAAAGCGGGCTGTCGATGACGGATATCGGCGTTGTAGGTTTCCACGGGCAGACGGTTTTGCATCGTGCACCGCAGGCAGGCAGGCTTGGTGATACGAGGCAGCTTGGCGATGGAAGACTTATGAGCGAACTGCTCGCTACTAAAGTGGCTTATGATTTCCGGACGGCAGATATTCGGGCTGGCGGGCAGGGTGCTCCGCTTGCGGCCGTCTATCATGCTGCCTTGCTTCGCAGTGCTGATGCGAGTGGCAATACTGCGATCCTCAATCTCGGTGGCGTCGGTAACATCACCTGGTGGGATGGTGATGATGCGCTTGTGGCATTCGATACCGGTCCAGCCAATGCGCCTATCAATGACTTTATGAAAAAGCGGGGATTGGGCGAAATGGACCGCGATGGGGCACTGGCGGCAAAGGGTAAGGTAGACGAAAACCGGCTCGCCGAACTGCTCAAGCACCCCTATCTGATTGCTCCGTATCCCAAGTCGTTGGATCGCTTCGACTTTACTGAGACGATGGCAGACGGTCTGAACGAGGAAAATGGCGCGGCGACATTGACAGCGTTCACGACCTCAGCGGTGGGGAAGGCTCTGGACATTCTGCCGCGTCGGCCGAAACGGCTTGCAGTCAGTGGCGGTGGCCGTCGCAATCCAACCATGATGCATATGCTGGTCGAGCGAGCCAAGGTGGAACTCGTGCCTGTCGAAACGCTTGGCTGGCGAGGCGATGCTGTAGAAGCTGAATGTTTTGCTTTCCTCGCAGTGCGAGCCTTGCGCAGTTTGCCTATCAGTTTTCCGAGCACAACCGGCGTTCCTGAGCCGATGACCGGCGGAAAACTAGTCGGTTGAGGAGACAATAACTATCCAATTTCTCCAAAGGGCAGCGTCAAACACGTTGTCTTTTTTGTTTTTGACAGCACGAATTGAGCCTGATTGACCTAGTGCTCAGCTGATACGGCATATTAAAAGCGTTACTATCCAATAAAAACGATCTAACATTAGGGTAATTCACTAACTGCGGTCGTTTGAAGTTACGTTGCGGCAAGCTTGACGTCGATATTCCATTTTTATTGCATAAGAACATGAAAAAATACAAGACTCATGCGATCTTCACGTTGGTTTAGGCAATTCTCTTTATTGTTCTAATTTATCATGGAGAAATGCAATGAAACTAATTCGAGTCCTTGCCTGTCTGCTCTTGCCTTTCGTCTGGCTATCCGGGGCCGCTGCTGAACCGCTGGCCAAACCGACGGGTAAGCCGATCCTGGTCATATCCGGCAATATTTCGAATACAAATGTTGGTAATACAGCGCAATTTGATCGGGATATGCTGGAGGCCCTGGGTTTGGTGACCGTAGAAACGGCAAATCCATGGTATGATGGTCGTGTGCGTTTTGACGGCGTGTCGATGGACAAGCTTATGACGCTTGTCGGTGCCAAGGGAACGAAAGTGACTGCGGTAGCGTTGAACGATTATGTTAGCTCGTTACCGATGGAAGACTTCAAGAAGTTCAATGTTATTCTTGCCATGAAACGAGATGGCAATTACATGCCGGTTCGCGATAAAGGGCCATTGTTTGTTATTTACCCGTATGACAGCGACCCACAGCTCCAAAGCCAGACCTATTACACACGTTCCGCGTGGCAGGTTGCCAAGCTGATAGTTGAATAGAGGCAAAGTGTGAGACGAATTCTAGGCGTCATTATCTGTTGTTTCGTGGTGGCAACGGCCTATATCGCCTATGTCATTGCCGAACGACAGACAGCGCTTCAGAAATTCTCCCGTTATAATGATTCCTGGGCTGTTGGTCAGACAGTATCGGAATATATGCGGCTTGAACATGTTCTGGCTGGATACGTCCTGGATATGAACGAAGAAACGCGCGACGAAGTGCGGCTTCGCCTCGATATTATGCTCGGGCGACTGGAACTGTTGCAGCAAGGCAATCTGCGCTCCTTCATTCAAAACGATCAGCGGCGACGCGATCTCTTTTTGAAGTTAAGCGACGTTCTTCAGGCACTTGACGTCCAACTGGATAAACTTGATGCAGACGAGGTCAAAACCCATCTGCAATTAATGAGTGCGCTTGATGGTCCGATGACAGCGCTTGCGTCATCTGCAGTTGAGTATGATGTCGGACTTATCGATGCTGCCCAGGCAGAGGTTCGCCAGTTGCATCTCATCTACACCGGATTGGCAGCGGGCCTCATTCTCTGCGGCGTCGTGCTCGTTATTCTTCTGCTGCGTCACAACAAGCTTCTTGATCGGGCGCATGGCAGCATGCAACGCCTGACAAGCGATCTTCGGCAAGCGACAGGTGAACTGCAGTCGCAGAATTTTCGGCTGGAGCACGATGCACATCACGATGCGCTCACCGGATTGCCCAATCGTGTCCTGTTCCGGCAGGATTTGGAGAAAAGGCTTGAGGCCGCACAGACGGGAAGCCAGTCGGCCATTATTCTTCTTCTGGATCTTGATGGGTTCAAGGACGTAAACGATACGCTTGGGCATGATGTTGGCGACGCACTGTTGCAGGCAGTTGCACGACGTCTTACCAAACTCGGCGAACGAGGTGACATGGTGTGTCGCCTGGGTGGGGACGAGTTTGCCGTGCTTTCCACGGGATTACGGGAAGAGGAAGCACTGGAACTTGCGGATCGCCTGATGGACGTGATCAGCCAGCCTTATCATGTCGGCGAGCTGGAAATCAAAATCGGAACCTGTGTTGGTGTCGCAATCTCCGAGGGTGAACCCGACACGGAGGAACTTTTCAAACATGCCGATTTGGCGCTTTATGAGGCAAAGGCTCTCGGGCCTGGTCATGCGAGCGTATTCAAATCGCAGATGCAGACGCGTTTGCGGGAGAAGAAGTCATTTGAAGCCGATCTTCAGAAGGCACTGGAGAATGGTGAAATGGAAGTTTACTATCAGCCGCAGGCCTGCACCATAACGCGTGAGATTTGCGGTTATGAGGCTTTGCTCCGTTGGACCCACCCTATCCGGGGGGCAGTTTCGCCGGTTGAATTTATTCCTGTGGCAGAGAAGATTGGCTTTATTCACGCACTCGGGGATTGGGTACTCAAGACGGCCTGTCTTGAAGCTGCTCATTGGAACAAACCGCTCAAGATCGCGGTCAACCTCTCTC